>NZ_JBFAKW010000075.1:0-45858 GCF_040655955.1 Streptomyces sp. NPDC050263
CCTCGTACTGGACGTACTTGGGCTTTCGGCCGGTGCGGCGAGAGTGCGTGCCGGGCGTCGCGACGGGGCGAACGTTGCCTGCCGCGGCACTAGCTCATGCGGAGGCCGCCGAAGTGCGAGGCCGGGACACAGTGGTGGGCAGCCCCAAGTCGAGGCGCTTGTCCATGTCGAGGCGGAAGGTGCCGTACGGGTTGACGTTCGACCAGAACAGCTCCGACCCGGCCCGCCGCTCTGTGCACCAGCCGAACGGATGCTTTTGGCGGTTGCACCGGCCGTCAGGTGCCGCTGTCCTCCCATTCTTTGATGGGTGCAGATCCAATGAGGGTGCAGTCGATCAGTCGGTGGGTATGACCTGGTCGCGGTAGTGCGTCTGGTGGTTGCGGATGAACTCCTGTTGCTGGTGCCACGCCCAGTAGGTGTCGAAGTCGCCGTTGGCGCGGACGGCACGCAGCTTGAGCACGGCTTCGGCTCCGGACAGGCCCCAGCGGGCGCCGGTGATGTCCAGGCGGTCTTTGACCAGGTGCCGGCATGCTCCCTCGATGATTCCGGTGGCGATCGGCCAGCCGCGTTCAAGGGCGGTGTCGTAGCGCAGGTGCTCGGCCTTGCCGGACAGGTAGTTCACGGCCTCGTCGACGGCCTTGCGCTGGGCGCCATGCAGTCCGGCCGCGCGGGCGGCTTCCTCGAGTGCGGCGGCGGTCTGCTGCACGCCGCCGCCCAGCAGGACGCGGGCGTGACGGGCGACCCAGTTCTCGGCACAGGCATCGCCGGCCTCGTGCAGGCACCACGCTGCTCGCCACAGATATTCGAGCACGTGGATCAGGTCGACGATGATGTGGACGTCCACACCGCGCTGCTGTGCTTCGGCCTTGATGAGGTCGATCTGATGGCGGGCCCCGTCGACCAGGACGACCCAAGGACGGCGGTGGCCGGGGTCGCGGTGCTCCGCCTGATCGAACACGGCGGCCACCACCTGCGCGGCGGTGTCGTTCACCGAGCCGCACAACCACTTCGACCGGGCCTTCGGCCCCTGGCGGCGCTCGGGCACCGCGCCGTGGGCGGCATCGTCCTGCCGGTCGGGGTCGGCGATGATGTCGTCGACTGTGCGCGGCGCGGGTTCGGCATCGTAGACGGCTCCCAGGGTGGCCATCCGCTTCCTGCCGTGCTTCTCGCCGGACGCCAGCCGGGTCTTCATCACGTTGCCGCCCTTGGCCGCCGCGGCCTTGGCGGTGTCCTCACGCAGCGCTTCGGGCCTTATCACCACGCCCTTGCCGTCGACCGACAAGATCAGCGGTGTGATGTCGGTGCAGGGAGCCGGCACGAGAGCGTCGTAGAACGCGTCGATGTCCGCCGCGGCGCTGACAGCGAGTTCCTGGACCTGCCGGTGCCCGATGCCGGAGCCGGTGTGGGCGTTGATCCGCTCGCAGGCATCGGCGAAGCTGCCGCGGGCGGACTCGATCGCGGCAAGCCTGGCCAGCCCGTGCGAGTGCATTCCGTCCGGCAGGTTCAGCACCGCGTCGGCCGGGTGCAGGTCCGCCACGCCGGTGCCGCGGTAGGCGATCCGGACCACGGTGACCTTGCCGAACACCGTGGCCAGCAACCGGCGCCGGCCCCGCTCGATCCTCGAGCGCCCGACACCGGCGGCGTCCACGACCTCCTGCCGGCGCACCTCGTCCCTGGCCCGCAGCGTCAGATGGTCCTGGAACAACTGCCGGGTGACCTCGCGCATCCGCGCCCCCAGCAGATCCTCCAACTGCGCGTGCGTCATCACCGCCGCCTGAGGGGCAGCCAACTCCGCACACACCGCAGCGAACAGACCCGCCGAGACGGCGAACGCGTCCTCACACTCCGCGAGCGCGCCCCGGGCCGGCCCCACCACGCTCACCACCCCTGCTTCCTGCCGTCGACCTTGAACAGCCCGGACGAGGGCTCGGCCAGGATCCCGCGCTCCACCAGCCGCTTCAGCTTCGAACGCATCCCCTCGACATGCCGCGGCTCAGTCCCCAGACCCAGGTGCCGGCAGACCTCTTTGCAACGCATCGCCGCCCCCGAGGTCGCGAACAACGCGATGATCTCCCGATACTCCGGCGACATCACCGTCACATCCAACTCCGCCTCGGCCTTCACCAGTGCCACGGCGACCCCGCCACCGGCATCCCCGCCCGCGGCGTCCGCATCCGGCACCGGCGAAGGCGGCGCGGCCAGCACATCCTCCACCGTCTCGCGCGCGATCTGCAACCGCGCCAGCCGCTCCTCGGCCCGCGACAACTCCTCGGACAGACCAGCGATCTGCTCACGCAGCCGCTCGGCCCGGCCCAGCACATCAGCCCGCCTGGCCTCCAACGCCTCCATCAACGACGGCACACCACACCCACCCTCGCTCAGCACCCCCGCGTCTCACGGCGGGCTCGACCTCAGCGACGGTAAAAGTCGGCACAACCGGCCACACCCCGAACCTCGGCGAATCACCCCAACGAGGCACCCTCAGAAGATCCACACCCAAAGACCTTGCTGGCCACCGCGAGTCGAGACGTTCGGATCTGGGACCCGGACACTGGCCAGCAAGTCAGAGAGCCGTTCGTCGAGCACCGCGGGGATGTGAACGACATTGCGGTGTTCACCCGACCGGACGGCACGACCCTGCTGGCCTCTGTCGGTAACGACACCATGCTGCGCATCTGGAACCCGCTTACAGGTGAGCAGATCCGCCACGAACCGTGGAGCGGCCACAGCAGAGGAATCCGCGCAGTGCACTTCTACATAGACCCGGATGGGCGGAGGTTGCTCGCAACCGCAGGCCGGGACCGCACCGTGAGAGTTTGGGACCCGACAGGCGACCCGCCCACCCGCGATCGCACAATCCGACATCCTCGCCCTGTCAATGCGGTGACCACATACCACGGACAGCATGGTCAGACCCAGATCGCTACGGCGAGCAGCGACGGCAGTATCAGATTGTGGGACCCGAGGCAGCGCGAGCAGATCGGTGAGCGTCTTCAAAAATCCCGCAGGCCGATCATCGCGGTGACTTCTTTCCCTAAGAGGGGCGAGCGGGGGAGCCTGCTTGCGACAGCCGGTTACGACAGAGAGATCCGAATCTGGGACCCAAACACCGGGCGTGAGAAGCAACCGCCGCTGCGAGGAAGTCAACGCCAGGTTCTGGCACTGGCCGCATTCACCGCGTCATCGCGGAGAAGAGTCCTGCTTGCCAGCGCTGGCACAGACAAGTTGGTACACATCTGGAACCTGGAGACCCGTAGCAACTTCGCTATGCCCGGCCACAGCAAGAGTATTCGCGCTATCACGACGTTGCGAAGCCCAACCGGGATGCAGCTCGCTACCGGGGGCGACGACAGAACGATCCGGATCTGGAACCCCAGGGAAGGTATTCAGATAGGCGACCCGATCCGTCTACCGAGCAAGGTCTTGTCGCTGACCTCTTTTACGCAAGACAGGCGCAGTCTGCTCGCGGCTGGCACCAAGGACGGCAAGGTCTGGATTATCGACCCAGAGAATCGCCAACGAGGAGAACCGTACCTGACCGGCCACAACGCTGGCGTGGGGGCGATCGCATCATTCCAGAGCGCCGAGGGGGCCCGGACTCTCCTCGTCAGCGGCAGTTGGAACGGTGAATTGCAGATCTGGGATCCACGCGAGCGTGAGATCCGAGCGGTCATCCGTATCGGCGTTGCCGTCACCGGTATCTGTGTGGCCGATGGCCGTTTGGCGGTGGCCTGTAACGAAGGCGTACTGATCATCAATCTGACGTGAACGGGCCGTCCTCACCGCGAGATTGTTCTTTCAGCCCTGTGATGCCGTTCCTGCAGCCACACCAAAAGCTCCGGTCGGTACACCCGCCTGCGTAGGAACGCCATGATGATCACGACTTTGCGGACCGGTGAGGTGCAGGGGTAGCGGCTGACATGTGCTCTTCGTGATGCACGTGTTCATACATGCGGCTCGTGCTGGCGACGACTGGAGTGTCGTCAGTCGTCGTCGACGTCGTCGAAGATATTTCGCCCGTATGGTGCGTCCGGGAGTGGAGAGTGTCCGTGAGGTGCTGAGCCGTGAGGGCCTTGCGGGACTAATTCGTCGTCAATGGTCAAGATTGCCTCGTTCATCTTTTCCAAGGCCTGCTCTATCGCGGAAACCGCATCCGCATCGTCTGCGAAGACGTCTTGGTACTTGTTGAGCTCTATTTCCAGTTCCTCGAAGTGCGTCTGCGGATCCGCTTCGTCAGGGTTGTAGTTGCTGCGCCAGTCCTGGAGTATCTTTCCGAACCGGGAGGGCAGTTGCAGTTTGACGTGGCTGAGCAACTGTTCTCGCTCGGTATCTGAGAGGAGCACCTTCCATTCCGGGAGCCATGTCCAGCCGGCGTCTGGTGACTCTACGGCGAGCTTCGTAACTCGTTCTAGGATGAGTTGATGGTGTGCAGGTTCGATGAGGTCGGCCTGCTGAAGTCTTGCGAGGACCCGGGGTTCGTCGACGACGTTCAGGAACGATGTGAACCAGGTCATGCGGATCACGGCGTCAGGTTGCGCCCGTGTGTAGAGGGTGAGGAACTCGTTGGAGCACCTACTGGCGAGGAACTCATGCCAGATCATTTGACCTGCCCAGTTTGCTCTGGTTTCCTGATCCGCGATTTGGAGAAGTTCAACAACCCTGGAATATAGGGAAGGTGGCACTCTGAGCAGGGTTCCGGCCTGGTCTCCGGTATCGCAGTCGATTCGCGGGAGGATCGTGCGCCAGTTTTGGCCGGATAGGAAGATTTTGATGAGGTTGGGGTCGGTAGCCAGGAAAGCGGCGAAGCCCTCTTGCAGTGTGGGGTGTCGAAAGGACCATCCGGTGATGGCATTGTTGCCGGGCGGGGAACCGAGCCTCAAGAAAGTGCCGGTGAGGGTTTGGAGCGCCCGGCTGACGCCGGCGATGCTTCCTCCCATGCGGGTGACGACATCGTGCTGGGCGGAGTCCAGGTCCAGAGGGGAGGGCAGGCACTCACCGGCCTGGTAGGTCAGGGCTAGCGCAGTCTTCTCGTCGGGTTCGAGTCCGTCGTAGACCTCGCGGAGGAAATCGCTGGGACGTGCCATGAAGTCGGCGATTCCGCGGCTGTTCAGCTGGAGGCGGTGGGTGAAGGCTTGTAGGCCCAGGCGCCGAGCAGCCTCGGGGTAGAAGGGGTCCGCGTCGGCTGCCTCGTGCAGGTGGTACTTCATGCTCGAGCGGATCTCGCGGGGCTGGTCGCCGAGCTTGATGTGGTTGTAGAGGATCTGGCGCCGTTCTTCTGGCGAGAGCTGCGCGGCGTCTACGACGACCCGTTGTTCGTGCAGGAGCGGGTAGGTGGACTCCTTCAAGTAGCGGCGGGCGTCACGGTAGATGTAGTCGCGTGAGGTGAGGACGACTTTTGCTCCGCTACGGACGGCGGTCATGACCTCCCGCATGCGCCGGGTCCAGTCGTCGGTGAGATGCCGCTCGTGGCGGACACTGCCGAAGGCGTCGTCGATCCAGAAGAACTGGTTCGTTTCGTGCGGGTTCCAATGGCGTATGAGCCCGTCGGCGTCGGGCGCCTTGACGGTCAAGCAGCCCCAGGCGTCGAGGGCGGTCATGGCCAGGGTCTCTGCGATGACGGACTTGCCGATGCCCGGCTCGCCGAGCAGGAGGACGAAACCGTGCTCCTGCACGGCTTGGACGGCACGCCGGTAGGCGTCGGTGACCACGAACGTGGCCAGTTCGTCTCGCAGGTAGCCGAGCAGGGCCTGGGCTTGGTTATAGGCGCGTTCGTCGAGGATCTGGGAGAGGTCTCCGAGTCCGTAGACGCGGGGGACGAAGGTCCGCAGGCGCTGGCTGGTGGCGATGGTGTCGCAGATCCATTGGCCGTCGAGAATCAGCGGGTACGCGACGCCGGCATCGAGCAGCCGTTGTCGGATGGTTGCCCCCGAGATGCCGCTGACCCGTGCGTTGGTGAGCAGGACGTAACTGCCGCACAGCCCCCGTTCCACCAGAGCCTGGACTTTGTCGAACTCGTCGCTGAGTTCCGAGGGTGTGAGGGTGGTGTCGGCTTTCTTCGTGTGTTTGCACTGCAGGACGAAGGGGCCGTCGGGGACGTCCTGGACGCCGATCGGGTCCGGTGGCTGTTGCCAGGTGCCGTAGAAGGCGCCGTCGCGTCCGCCGTCGTTGGAGTCGGCGAAGGTGTGCACGGACTGGGCCCACACCTCGCGGAGTACGGCCGCGCACAGGTCCTGGAATGCGCGCCAGCCCAGGGTGTGCAGGGCGAAGTCGGGAGAGCCCGGTGCTGCGACGGTGCCTTCGCGGGGGTGGTCGGTCACTGTGGCTGGTCCTTGGCGGGGCCGTTGTGGGGGAAGCGGACGGGGCGTTTGAGAGTGTTGCCGTGGGTCCAGGGCAGGGCGCCGTCGTGCTGGAGGCGACCGACGACGATGCCGGGGGCGATGCCGGCCTCGTGGGCGAAGGTCTTGATGTTGTCGAAGGGCATGGGCCTGCGGGTGAGGCGGCGGTATGCGGCGTTGTGCTCGGGCGGGATGAGGGTCTGGGCCGCGAAGGCGTCGGCTTCTTCTTCGCTGCGGTCGCCTTCGGGCGTGCGTTCGTCGGCGCGGTCGGTGTTGTCGAGGAAGGTCAGTCTCTTGCCGTGCAGGAGGGTGTGGCCGATCTCGTGGAAGACGGTGAACCAGAAGTGGTCGTCTTTCTTGAACCGGTCGCTGAGGGCGATTCCGGCTTTGTCGGGGGTGAGCCAGCGGGTGACGCCGGAGACGCTGGTCAGGGGAGGGGCGGGGAGGAAGACGACGGCTACGCCGGCCTGGGCGCACAGATGGGTGATGCGGTCGGGCCAGGCTGCTGGGTCTTCCAGGGTGAGGGCACGCAGGCGGGGAAGCAGGGCGGTGAGGGCGGCGCGGTCGAACGGCTGGCAGGGCAGAGCACGGGCCTGAAGTTCTGCCTGCCGCAGCCATACGGCGGTGGCGTAGTCGTCGGTCTTCAAGACGGTGGAGCGGCGGAAAGCAGTGCGGTAGCTGCGCCAGAGGTCTTCGGCGACGGCTGGGTCGGCGACGCCGAAGAACGCCAGCAGACGCTGGAGGTTGTCCGTGCTTCTGTCCTTATTCGGCAGGATGCTGCGCCTGACGAGGTCGGTCAGTGAGAAGTTGTCGAGCCAGTCGATGCGCTTGCTGAGCTGCTGGAGCTCCTGCTGGCGGGTGACGTGGGTACGCCAGGCGGCTTCCAGCTGGTTCCACATGGAAGCTGGGATGCCGGTTGCGCGCTCGAGGAGGAGCGCGGTCTCGGGGGTGAGGACCGCGGTGCCCTGGACGATCTGGTTGATGTGCTTGGTGGACAGGCCGGTACGCCGGGCGAGGTCGGCCTGCGGGATGCCGAGTGCTTCCAGCTGTTCCTTGAGGGTCTCGCCGGGCGGCGGGGCGGAGTCGGGCGCGTAGACGAAGTGCGGGGCGGGAGGCGGGGTCACGGGTGGTGCCTCTCTGAGGTCGGGGAGGCGGGGGTGGTCGGGGCGGTCATCGCGTGATGGCGATCGCGGTGACTATCAGGGCGCGTACGGAGTGTTCATCAAGGGTGCCGTCACGGTGGGCGGCGGGCGGGTCGTCGCGGGGGCGTACGACGAGGTGGCCGTGGTCTCCGAGCGCGACGATCCGGCTCACGCCGCTGTCGGCCGGATTGGGCCGTAGCCGGGCGGCCGCGAGGCGATGCAGGTCGGCCAGGTGGTCGGCGGCGGCCATCTGGCCGAGGCGCCTGTGGAGGGTGGCGGCGACCTCCGGCCCGAAGCGGGCCCGGCGGGCCGCGTCGCTGTTGCAGACGCGGGCGAGCTCCGCGTCGTCGAAGGCGATGTCCACCGGCAGCCCCAGAAACCTCTTGCGTATACCTGTCGCTTCCATGCTACTCTCTCGATCAAGGAAAGTTTCATTGGCTTATTGGGTGCATGAAACTCTTCCGGTGGTGGATCGTCTTTGCAGGTCAGATTGATTCGTCTTGAAGGAGGTGCGTAATGCCGGGCAAGGCCAGTAAGGCGAGTGGGTCTGGTGGGAAGCGTGGTCGGAGCGCGGTCACGGGCCGGTTTGTGAAGCAGTCGACGCTGCGCAGGCACCCGTCGACGACGGTGAACGAGCGCGCGTCGCGCGGCTCGAAGAAGAGCAAGTAGGCGGGCTTCGAGCCCGCCTTTCGCATATCCCGGCCCGCCGCGGCGGGCCGGAGGAAAGGGAGGTGGTCGTCATGACGACGGCAGATATCCAGCAGCAGGAGACCGCCCGTAAGTCGGTGACCGTCACGGTCGACGGCGAACCGGTCGAGGTGCCGAAACACACGACGCCGAATGCGGTCTTGGGCCTGGCCGGCATCGAGGCCCGCACGCACTACCTGGTGCGGATCACAGGGCGGCATCAGCACTCGTTCGCCGGCCGCGGTGAGGAGGAGATCACCGTGCACGAGCGGGAGACGTTCGTGTCGGTCTCCACCGGCCCGACCCCGACCGCATGACCGCGGTGGTGCCGGAGGCGGGGCCCGCGGGCATGCTCGCGGGCCTGCGCCGCGCCGGCTATGCGGCGGAGGAGAACGGCAACTTCGCGGTCTTCGACTACTTGATCGAGGTCGGCCCGCAGGCCGGGACGACGGTACGCGTCGGCCTGGAACTCGTGCCCGACTGGCCGCTGTCAGCCCCGCACGGCCCGCACATCACCCCCCGCCTGGGACACCCCCATGGTGCGGTGCACACGTCTCCGCTGGGGCAGGAGTGGGAGCACTGGAGCCGCCCGCCGGCCGACTGGGCGCAGGACCGTACGCTTCGCGGCTACCTGCGGCACCTGCGCACCCTGTTTGCGCAGCTGGAGAACGGACCCTCCGCGTGATCACCCGCTTCTCGGTCGCGATGACCAGCGAGGTCGCCCAGCACCTGACCGGTCACCTGCGCCGTGCGGACGGGCAGGAGGACTGCGCCTTCGTGCTGTGGCGGCCGAGCACCGGCGCCAGCCGCACCACCGCCCTGCTCACCGAGGTGGTCCTGCCGCAAGAGGGCGAGCGGATCGTGCACGGCACGGTGGACTTCACCAGCGCCTACTTCCTGCGCGCCGCCGCCCTCGCGGCCGAGCACGGCTGCGGACTCGGCTTCATCCACGCCCACCCCAAAGGCAGGGGATGGCAGCGCTTGAACACCATCGACCACGCGGCTGAGGCGTCCTACGCCGCGCAGACCCAGGTGATCACCGGCCGTCCGCTGGTCGGTCTGACCTTCGCGGGGACGGACGCCGGCTTCAGCGCCCGCATCTGGCAGCAGCAGGCCCCCCGCCGCTACGTCCCCACCGAGGCGGAGAGCGTCCGCGTGGTCGGCGGCCGCCTGACGGTCACCTTCAACAACCGTCTCCTTTCCGCGCCGCCGGCCACGAACCGGCAACTGCGCACCGTCTCCGCCTGGGGACAGACAACCCAGGACGACCTGGCCCGACTGCACGTCGGTGTCGTCGGATGCGGCAGTGTCGGCATGCTCGTCGTCGAAGCCCTGGCCCGCACCGGTATCAAGCGCCTGAGTCTGTTCGACTTCGACACCGTCGAAGAGGTCAACCTCGACCGGCTTTTGCATGCGACCCTCCGTGATGTGCGCCTGCACCGGGTCAAGGTCCGCCTCGCCGCCCGTAGTGCCCGCCGTGCGGCCACCGCCACGAGCTTCCGTGCGGCGCCGTACGAGCTGAGCGTGGTCGAGTCGGACGGGTTCGCCGCCGCGGCCGACTGTGACGTGATCTTCTCCTGCGTCGACCGGCCCTGGCCCCGCGCCGTGCTCAACCTCCTCGCCTACGCCCACCTCATCCCCGTCGTCGACGGCGGCATCGCGGTCGAAGCCCGTGGCGGACGTCTGCGCGGCGCCGAATGGCGCGCCCACATCGCCGCCCCCGGCCGAGCCTGCATGGAATGCCTGGACCAGTACGACCCCGCCCACGTCCAAGCCGAACGCGACGGCTCCCTTGACGACCCCGCCTACATCACCGGACTGCCCGCCGACCATCCGCTGCGCCGCAAGGAGAACGTCTTCGTCTTCTCCGCCAGTGCCGCGGCTGCGCAGCTGAACCAGTTCGTCACCATGACGACCGCGCCGGGCGGGATCGCCGACACAGGCGCCCACCTGTACCACCTGACCACGGCCACCCTCGACCACCTCGTAGACGGCTGCGAGACGGGCTGCCCCTACGACGGCATGCTGCGGGCACTCGGCGACGACGCTCCCGTCACCGTCACGGGACGGCACCCGGCCGCTGAACAGGCCCGCGCTGCACGTGCCCGCGCGGTACGCCGCTGGCCGCTCCGCACCTGGCGGGCCGTCGACGACCTCCTGCACCGACTCCGATGAAACACTCGCTCAGAAGCATCCGTGGGGGGACCACGCATATGCGCTTGGCCCGCCCGGTCCGCGAGACCAACACTGAAATCCGCAACAACGTGACGGGCAGCCGGTAGTTCACGGCCAGCGGTTACACGCACGACGGGAGTGCCGATGGACGCCGCAGAGCGCCTCGTCCAGAAGATCGAAACGCTGAGCAAGATGTTCACGGATGCCGAGCCCGCGTCTTTGCGTACCAGCTACCTGGCCGATGCCTCGGCCGGGCGCCCGGTGCTGCAGGGATCCACCGCGACGGCTCTCGTGCCCCGCTGGAACGAGCACCCCAGCGGCCTGCTGGTGCCCGCCACCTCCGTGCCGCCCGCGCCGATCGACCTGGGCGCGGCGTATCTCACGCCCGATGAGATCTTCGGGTTCGAGCTGCCCGCCGACTACGCCGTGCGCCAGCTGGAGCGCCTTCCGCTTGAAGGCGTCATACGGTTCTGCGCCCGGGTGCTCAACGCCCTGGAGTTGCCCGGCGTGACCGTGCAGGCCGTCGAGGCGCACTTCGCCGTCGAGTGGCTGGATGAGCCGGTCCGCAGCCGTGTCCGGAATCTGCTCCGGGACGAGACCCGCAGGCTGCTTGTGCCCCAGGCCCTCATGCTGCTGGCCCGCAGGGCCATGGAGGTATCGCCGGACACTGTGCCGGGCGACCTCCCTGACGGCGACATCGTCGGCGCTCTGTTCAACCTCACCCAGGTGATGGGCCGCCATCCCGATCCCGGTCCGAGCGTCATCACGGACCGGCCCGGCACACTGGGCCGCGAACTCATCGCCAACCAGCACTTCCACCACAGCTGGTCCGTTCCCGGCATCCTCGCCCGCTACGCACGGCGCTGGCTGCAACTGCCCTCCGAACACCACGGCGAGCCGGGCATCGTCGAACTCGGCCAGACCTACCAGGACTGCACCGGCGCCCGCCTGGAGGACCTGGCGGCGGTGGCCGGCCACCTGTGGCTGCGCACCACGATGGGACGGTTCGTCATCGAGCCGGGCGAACTGGCCGGCCTGACCATGCCCGCGGAGCACGTCGAGGCGGTCCTGGCGCTGATCACCAACGACTTGCCTGGCATGCGGGAGGCCGTGCGCAGAGAACGCCCCGAACAGCGCACCGAATGGTCCTTCGACCCCTTCCAGCAGTGGCCCGTGATCCGCTTGCCCGAGGACCGGTTGCTGATCCTCGATCCTCGCCACCTGATCAGCCGGGCCTTCGGGTGGCTGCCGATCTTCGACATCGAGTTCCCGCCGCCGGGGCGCACGAAGCCCACCGGCCACCGCAAGATGGCCGCCCGGGCCAAACAGACCCTGCGCCACTGCAGCGAGGTGTACGTCAGCGAGGTCCTGCACGCGATCACTCGCGACGAAGGCACCACTCGCCGGGTCTACGACGACGCCGACCTCAAGGCCGCCTACACCGCCCCAGGCCAGCGCATCGCCGACGCCGCCATCGACTACCCCGGAACCTGGATCGTCATAGAGGTCACCACCACCCAGATGCGCCGCGAAGCCGCCACCGCAGTCCCCGGCGAATCACAGATCGAGGACATCGACAAACTCGTCGAAGAACTCGACCAGATCGACGCGACTATCACCGCGCTGCGCGGCGACGAGGCCGCCCTCACCGGTGCACCTGCTGCTGGTGGCCGTCGCTTCCTGCCGCTGCTCGTGCTGCCGGAGGGTTTCCCCGTCAACCCCATCACCTTGACCGTGATCCGTGAACGCGCCCGAAGGAAGGGGCTGTTCACGAAGCCGGACACGGACCCGGTGGAAATCGTCGACATCGAAGAACTGGAGATGATCGAGGCCCTGCAGGAAGCCTTTGGGCACAGCCTCCTCGACATCCTGCGCAGCAAGCAGTGCGGCAGCTTGTGCAACGCCGCCGTACGCGACCACATCCTGCACGTCATGCGAGTACAGCCCGACGCACCAGCCCGGCACGCTGGGCTGGTGGACAGTGTCCTCAAGCCACTCGTCAACGCCCTGCCGCAGCCGCAGCAGAGCTCGTCCACCAGCTGATGATCGGTGCCCCTGCGCGACCGACCGACCGGTTGCCGCATGCTTCTCGGACAGGACTTTCTGGTGCCGCTCACCCCCTCACGATCTCAATGAAGGACGGAGTTCGCATGGCCGCTTCTACCCCAGTGTCCGGTGTTTCTGATGGGGCGTTGTCGCCGTTGGGGCGGCGGTTGGGTGTCCTGCTGAGTTCCGAGCGCGTCATCGGTGACCTGCGGCATTACTTCGGCATAGGCGTGCCGCCCGGCGGGATGCCGTTCACCGGGAGCCGGTTCGAGCACCTGGCGGGTGGGGGAGACCGGCCGGAGGTCGTTGACCGGATCACGGCTGAGGACCTGGTCGCGGTGCAGACTTTGTCGGTCACCGTTCCGGCGCCTGTTGCGCTGGACATTCTGGAGGGCCGCCTCGGCGCGCGGCTGTCCGGACTGTTGCACGCCATTCCCAGGGACGTCGACATGGTTGACGCCGACGCGGTCGTCGTGGCCGACGGCTCGCCGGCGGATCAGGCCTGGGGTCTGCTCTGCGAGCAGTATGGGGTCAACTGGGTCATCGCCGGGAAGGTCCTTGCCCGCAAGCGTCCCCGACTGCTCCCGGTCTACGACCGAGTCGTCCGCTGTGCTGTCGGTCGGCCGCCGTCCTTCTGGCTCGCTCTCCATGCCGCGCTGCGCGAGGACGACGCCGCGTTGCACCGCCAGCTGCTGGAACTGAGGCAGGCCGCGGGGCTACCCGAGACGGTGAGTGCGCTGCGGGTGTGCGATGTGGCGGTATGGATGAACCACCGGGCCGTCGGCCATGCCTGCCCCTGAGGATGTCTGCCGCCAACATGACCGAGGGGACATTCTGGCGTGTGAGGGTGACGGACTTTACCAACCGTCGCCTGGATGTGTGTGACGTTCGTGTGGAGTGGTCCGTGGGTGTGGGGGAGGGGTGTGGACTCGGGGCCAGGGTGCCGCCGGCGGGGCGGTTCCCGGTTCGGAGGGGGCGGTGCGGGGTGGGTGGTCGGTTGGTGGTGGGGGAGTTACGGGTGCAGGAGATCGTCCGTGCTGGCGGGCGGGTCTGTTACACGGTCGTGGACGCGGACTGCTCGGTGGTGGCGGAGGCGGACGGGTTCCTGCGTTCCTGCCGGTCGGGTACGGACCGGACGTACGCGTATGTGCTGGTGGATCATCTGCGCTGGCTCCGCTTTGCGGGTCTGACGGTGGAGTCGGTGTCGCTGGAGGATCTGCGGCACTACATGGCGGCTCTGGGGGCGGATTATCCGGGGCCGTTCGGGTTGCCGTGGCGGGAGAACAAACGTCCGTACGGGCACAGCGCGTTGAAGACCGCGGCGGCCTGCCTCAAGGGCTTCTACCTCCACCTGGGCATCCACGGCGTGAACCCCGCACTGGCCGAGGCACTGCGGGCAACACGGTTGCCGACGCGGGCGGACCGGCGGCGGGCGATGCTCGGACACGTCCTGCACAGCATGCCTGCCAACCCGCTCGCGCCCGCCGAACAGATGCGCCGGCATCCGAAAATGCTGCCCGAGGGCGCCCGGGAGGTGTTGCTGGGGGCGGTGTCGTGCGCGCGGGATCGGATGGTGGTCACGTGGCTGGCTGACGGTGGTTTCCGGATCGGTGAGCTGTGCGGGCTGCGTCTGGTCGACCTGCACCTGCGCGAGCAGGCGGCGTGCGGTCAGTGCCGGGGGCCGCATGTGCACATCTGCCACCGTGAGGACAATGCCAACCGGGCCCGGGTCAAGACGAAGACGCCCTGGACATGGCAGGACAACACCGTGTGCGGGGGGACGGTGCGCCGGGCGAGTCCGGCGATGATCCACACCTACTTCGAGTACATCACCACCCAGTACCCCGCCCAGTCCGTTCACGGGATGCTCCTGGTCGGCCTGCACGGTCCCTCCCGAGGCCAGCCGTGGACCACCGCCGCGGCCCGCGGCATGCTGCGCCGGGCCGCAGCCCGTGGTCAGATCGGCCGGGTGGTCCCGCACGCTTTCCGGCACAGCTTCGCCACCGCGGTGCTGGACGCCGCCCGGGGTAACGCGGTGATCGCGAGGGAGGCCGGCGGCTGGGCCTCGGCCGCGACCGTCGAGCAGGTCTACGGCCACGTGGACGTTTACGACCCGGTCTTCACCGCGGCGCTGGAGCAGGTGTGGGGGACACGGCCGTGATCCCGCTGACGCTGCTGCCCGGCCGCACCGACACCACCCGCATCGGCCGCGACCGGCTCGAAATGCTCACAGCCCTCATCGAGGCTCCCGCATTCGACCCGCTCTTCCGCGACACGCTGATCTTCATCCCGCCTTACCACCCGGTCTACGCCTGGCAGTGCGCTGTTGAGGGCTGCCTGCGTATCCGCCGGGTCAGCCACAACCTGTGCAACACGCACAACCTGGAGTGGGAGCAGGCCGAGCGGGCGGGGCAGACCAAGCGTGCCTTCATGGACGCGGCCGCCGGTCTGCCCGCCGCGCGGGGAGTGGATTACGGCCGGTGTCTGATCTGTCCCGATCGTCCGGCGATCAGTCCCGCTACCCGGCTGTGCCAGCAGCACCAGACCAGGTGGCAGTACGGCGAGGCAGCCGGCATGGACCGCGCCCGGTTCGAGAACTGGTCCCGTACCCAGCGTCCGCTTCCCGGCTACGGCCTGTGCCAGGCGCGGTGCCCGTTTTTGGCCTGCACTTCGCTGGGGCTGTGTCTGCAGCATCTGAACCGGTACAAGATCGACAACCGCCCCGGAGACGCCCGGTCGCACAACTTACGTGGCCCCCTCAAGGACGGCCGGCCGCTCCCGGTGGCCTACGGCGACGAGGAGGCATTCCGCGCCTGGTGCGCCACTGCGGAGCCGGTCACGCAGCCAGGGCTGGTCAACCTCCACTGCCTGCCCCCGCTGGTGCGGGCCGAGATCCAGTGGGGCCTGCACGCCCATGCCCAGTCCGCACAGCACTCCGAGTGGACCACCAACGGCATCAGGAATCTCGTCAGATACTGCTGGCGGGGCAGCATCACGTCCCTGATGGACCTGCACGACGGAGGCTACAAAGACCTGACGCGCAAGCAGATGGACTCCGAGGTCCGCAAGATCATCTGGGAAGTCGTCAACGGTCTGCGCTGCGTCTACTACAGCCCCTCGGACACCAAGGACGCCGGCTTCCTGGAGACCGATCACTTCGGACGGCGCTTCAAGAACGCCCAGAGCAACTTCGACATCACCGCCGTACCGCAGCGGTGGCTGCGCGACCTGCTCTGGGACCATCTCGCCGAGTGGCTACGATCCCCGCAGTGCCCCCGCACCAGAGGCCCCTTCGACCAGATGCGCCGCGCCGCCGTCGAACTGGGTATCTTCCTCCAGGCCGACGCCCCCGGCGCCGGCCACGACCCCACTGTGCTGCGCCGTGAGCACGCCGAGCGGTTCGTCGCCGACCAGCGCCACCGCGCCCGCCACGGCCTGCCGTCCCTGGGCATGGTCCTGGTCGACGGACGATCCCCCACCGTCACCGACCTGAGCTGCCAGTTCGTCTTCAACCAGGCCCGCAAGCTGCTCTACAGCGCCATCACCGCCGGCCACGCCGAGCGCCTCGG
Organism: Streptomyces sp. NPDC050263; assembly: GCF_040655955.1. Lineage (NCBI taxonomy): Bacteria > Bacillati > Actinomycetota > Actinomycetes > Kitasatosporales > Streptomycetaceae > Streptomyces > Streptomyces sp. NPDC050263. The sequence goes on from NZ_JBFAKW010000075.1 coordinate 15,955, forward strand.
CATCGACACCGGCTTCCTGACCGCCATCCCCTTCGGCGGCACCGGCCTCAAACAGCGCTCCCGCAACCCCTTCAGCGACGACGTCGCCCGCGCGCTGATGGACGAGACCAACCTGCGCCGCCTGGAGGAACTCGACCTCAACGACCGGGGCCTGCGGGACATCTGGGAGACCATCGTCGCCACCGGGCGCCGCTGCAGCGAGGTCGTCCAACTGCGCCTGGACTGCATCGGCCGCTACCGCGGCCTGGCCATGCTGTGGCACGACCAGACCAAGGTCGGCAACTACAACGAGGGCATCCGCATCCCCGAGCCCGTCTACCAGTGCCTCGATGCCCGCCGCACCAAGACACTCCACCGCTTCGAAAAGCGCTACGGCCGCACCCCAACAGCCGCTGAACGCCCCGGCCTGGCCCTGTTCCCCTCCCGCATCCGCAACCCCAACGGCCGGCAGCCGATCTCCTACGGACACTTCAACCAGCGCTTCAAGACCTGGATCGCCGACCTCGACCTCGGTGGCGCCTACGTCGCCCATCAGGCCCGCCACACCCTGGCCACCAACCTGCTGCGCGCCGGCGCCACGCTCACCCACATCCGCCGTTACCTCGGCCAGCTCTCCGAGCGCATGGCCGAGCATTACGTGAAGATCACCAACAGCGACCTCGAAGACGTCCTGAACACCGTCTGGGTAGCCGGGCCCGGCGCACCCAACCCAGGCGAACTCCTCTCCGGCGACACCACCCCCATAGACCGCGAGACAGCCCTCGCCCTGGCCCTGGACCTCTCCCGCCGCAGCACCCCCGCCGACGGGGGATTCTGCACCTACCAACCCGTCGTCGACGGCGGAGCCTGCCCCTGGAAACTCGACTGCGAGAACTGCGACAACTTCGTCCTGTCCGGCGCAGACCTCCTCTACTGGCGGCGTAAAGCCGAACAGTGGCGCTCCATCGCCGAGAACGCCCCCGACGACGCCACCGCCGACTACCTCCACACCGTCTTTGAGCCCACCGCCAAGGCCATCAAAGGACTTGAACAGGCTCTGGCCGCCCTCGGCATCCTCGACGAAGCCCTCACCCTCGACCTGCGGCGCCCCCAGGACTACTTCCACCGCACCTGGAGCACTGCCTTCCGCGCCCGAGACCTCGCAGCACTGCAGGCCCCCGACGACGCCTCAGGACAGCCATGAGGACTTCCCGCACGGATGCGGCCGTCCGAGCCCGTCGCCAAGCCACTCAGGAGATGCTCGAACGCCTCCAGGCCGCCCTGGCGGCCGCAGCCCGCGGCCACAGGCCTGTAACTGTTGCCGCCCTTGCCCGTACCGCCCGCGTCTCACGCACTTTCCTCTATCAAAACCAGCAGGCCAGAGACCTGATCGAGCAGGCCAACCGAGCAAGCAGACCCCATCCCGGAGTCTCCAACAGCGGCAGCCGCGCACAGCCCGCCTGGAAGGAACGTGCACTCAACGCCGAAGACGCGCTCGCCCAAGCCCAGCGCGAAATCCGTACCCAGCGCACCCGCATCGCAGAACTCCTCGGCAAGATCCGCGACCTCGAACACGATCTCCCTGAAGGCTCACTTCAGCGCATCGTCACGGAGAACACCACGCTGAAGCAGCACGTACGACAACTCACCCAGGACAACCAGCAGCTTCAAGAACGCCTGACCAGTGCACGCCAGAACAACCGCTTCATGGACAAACGCATCGCCGACCTTGAAGCCCAACTCGTTCCCTACCTCACCACCGCGCCCCCGCGCCCCTGACCCAGCCTCGGATCATTGCCAAACGGGACGGACCTTGCCGATGGGAGCGTCACGCCCACTCGATGCCCAGCTCCCGCAGCGCGTCGAGCTGCTCCGCGCTGAGCTTGTCCCGCCGGGTCTTGGTGTTCGACACCCACACGCCTAGCTTCAGGGCCACCGGCTCCGTCTCGCCGTCGACCGCGATTTCTTCGCTGTGGCTGCGTGGTACAGGCCGGTGGGCGCCTTCCCGTTCGACCCACTGTGTGAGCGCCGCAAGGCCGCGCTGGAACGCCTGCTGCGCCTTGTTCGGGCCCTTCGTCGTACGCGTAGCCGCAGGGGTCGGAGACGGCGCCTGGGCGGGCTTGACGCCCAGCTTGGACAGCCGCTCCTGCTGCCCGGTCGACAGCTGCGCCCAAGTACCCGGCTGGGACTGCCGCTGGAGCCAGCGCCCGATATCGTCGCCGTCGAAGGTGACGCCCGGAGCGATGTCGGGCAGGTGGCCGTCGGCGTCGACGAGGTCGGCGAGGACGCGGTGGTGGCGTTGCCAGTCCAGCGGCCACGGGCAGTCCCTGTGAGGTTCGGCCGTGATGGCACTGGGATGTTCGGCCTTGTATGGCACTGGCGTGTAGGCATATCGGTGCTGTTCAAGGGCAGTTGGGTCGGTCGATCATGGTGACGGTTTCCCGGACATTGCAGTGATGTGAAGCCGTATCGGCCGGTGTCACGTTCGTCGTATCTCCTTCGTCTTCCTGGTCTTCGTGGGGTCGTCTCGGTGTGCGGAGTGGGTCCGGTGGTTCCTGGCGGGACACCGGCTGTCGCCGGGGGAGTGCGACGCCGGTGTCGGTGTCGCGGTGCCTGGCTGGCCCGGTTTCCCGCGGCGGTCCCGGGGTTCGTTAGCACGTGTGTCCGTCGAACTGGCGGGAACGTTGTGCTGTCACCCGCCCGGGTGAGTGGCTGGGCTGGAAGCCCATGCGCGGCTCATAGCCTCGTGTCAGACGCATCCGTCACACGCGTGTGTCTGGTTGAACTGTCCTGTACGCAAGCGTTGTTCGTTGTTGGAGGCTGTACGTGGTCACCGTGCCGTTATTCGCCCGGCTGCTGGGGTGACGACGTTGGGCGGTGCCTCGGAGGCTGCGGAGACGGGCTTGGGTCGACACCGGGACGAACTGCGGCCTGCCGCGGTGCGGCAGTTGCTCAGGCTGCGGGAGTCGGGGGAGTTGACGACCGCTCACGTGAAGCTGGTCGCTGGCTCGGTGGACGTGAGTGTGCGGCAGGTGTGGCGCTGGCTGGCACAGGCCGAGGAGACCGGTTCACCGGAGAAACCCGACCGCAGGCGGTTCAGGATTACCGAAGAGGTCATTGATGTCCTCGCCGATTACCAGGGCAACGTGAAACGCGCCCATGAGCACCTGGTGTGTGTGGCGGTGGCGGCGGGGGAGAAGCCGGTGGGGCTGACCACGCTGCACGACGCCATCGCCCGTGACCTCGACCCCGGTTTCATGGCGGGCCTGCGGGAGGGCATCCCGGCCGCCCGCGGTTTCGACCCCGCCTTCCAGCGCCCGGCGGTGTTCCGTAACCAGGTGTGGGAGGGGGACCACAAGCAGGCCCCGACCGTGGTGATGATGCCCGATCGGAAGCTGTCGAAGCTGTGGGTGACGTGGTTCGAGGACCGCGGTACCGGCTACGTGATGGGCTGGGCGGTCACCGCCGGTTCCGCGCACCGCGGATCGGTCCTGGCGGCTGTCCGTGCCTCCGTGTTGCGCGAAGCCCCCTACGGGCCCGCCGGCGGACTGCCCCACCTGGTGCGGGTCGACGGCGGAGCCGACTTCCTGTCCAGGACCGTCCGGCGGACCTTCGGCTTGCTCGGGGTACCTATGGAAAGGGTGCGCAGCGCCCGCCACAAGGGCGGGATCGAGCGGCTGAACCGGACCAGCATGACCCGGTTCTTCGCCGACCTGCCCCGCTACACCAAGGCACCCCAGCTCGACCACCGCCGCCGGGTCGGCGACCAGGACCCGCCGCTGACCTTCGAGGCCTTCGTCGGCCTGCTGCGCCAGTGGGTCGAGGAGCGCAACACCCAGCACGTCCTGGGGCGCACCGGGACGACACCGCTTCAGGCGTGGCTGGCCGACCCCGCCGAGATCCGGCCGGAACCCGGTCCGGATGAACTGCGCGCGCTCATGCTGGAGAGCGACAACAAGGTCCACAAGATCACCAGTCACGGGGTCGAGTTCAACAACCGCTACTACATGCCCGAGAAGGGCGTGGGACGCATCGGTCTGGAACTGCGCCTGCGGTGGATGCCCCACCACGACCACGAGATCGACCTCTACACCTTCCGCGGCAACCGCTACCTCGGCCGGGCCTTCCTCAGTAACGAGGTCAGCGATGAGATGCGCGAGAAGGTCCTCAACGACCGCGACGAGCACAGCGAGGTGCTGCGCCAGGCGCTGAAACGCTCCGCCGAACGCAAGCGGGAACGCCATCTGCCCTCCACCCAGCCCGAACTCCCCGTCCGCGCCGTCCGCATGACGGAACAGGAGGCACGCGCCGAACTCGAGGGAACCGCCCCGCCCACCCCGCCCCGGCGGCGCGCGGAGCCCTATCAGCCCCTGACTCCTATCCCGGCCGGCTGGACACGCCCCGGCCAGGCCACCGCACTCCCGGATCCGTCTTCGGAGGACGCATGACCGTCACCACCGCGCTGCAGCAGCCGCCCGAGCCGGCGGCGCCGCGCCGTCCCGATCTGCGCCCGCAGTTCTTCCTCGGTCTCGAGGACTCCTCGTTGGTCGCCACCGACACGCTGCTGCAGATCAAGGACACCGTCGTCGACACCGTCGAGTCGAAGGCGATGTCGGTGATCTACGGCGATGCGGGGCTCGGCAAGAGTTTCGGCACCCGGGCAACGATCCAGGAGATGAATCCGGACCTGATCCTCCCGCTGGACTTCGCCCGCTCCCGCCCGGGGCCGAAAGATCTGCGCGAGGAGTTGTTCCATCAGATGAACCTCTCCTGCAAGATGCCGGGGACGCCGACCGCGTTCGACAAGCTGCTGCGCGAGAGCCTGCCCCGGCGTCCGTATGTGATCGTGTGCGACGAGGCCCAGCAGTACCGGCGGGAGAACTTCGAGTTCCTGCGCAAGCTGTGGGACAACTGCGACCCCAAGCCCGCCGTCCTCTTCGTCGGCGGCCGGGAGGCGTACGAGACGCTGCAGAGCGACCCGGCGCTGGCCTCGCGGATCTACATCCGCCTGGAGATCCTGGCGATGACCGAGGAGGAGATCCTCAAGACTGTGCCCGACTCCCATCCGGTGTGGAAGAGCGCGGGCGAGGCGCTGCTGAAGCGCATCGACACCCAGTACGCGCTCGGCTCCTTCCGGGAGTGGGCGAAGGTCACCAAACACGTGATCAAGGGGATGGAGCACTTGGGGGCCGACAAGGTCGACGACGCAGTCGTGGACTGGGCCCTGAAGCGGTGCTGACCACCCCGCGCTCGGCGTCGGCCGGTCCGGGCCCGGCCGACGCTGCCGAACCTTTCACCGTCGTGCAAGACGCCGTCCCACCCGGCCTGCACTTCCTCGCCGTCCCCGGGGTACGCGCTCTGCTCACCCCGGGCATGCTCGCCGTCGGTGATGTGCTCGCCGATGCCTGTGCCCAGCGGCGGTTCCTCTGCGTGCTGGGTGATGCCGGGGTCGGCAAGACCTTCGCCGTCCGCAGCGTGGCACACCGCCTCGGCGGCCACCTGCCGCTGGATTTCCGGGCTCAGCCGGCGCCGGCGGACCTGCGTGCCTGCCTCCACCATGAGCTTGGTCTGCGCGGCGAACCACCTGCCGACCCGGGGGCCGCAGACGCCTGGATCCGCCGTGCCCTGGCCCAGGGGCCGAGGATCGTTGTGGTCGAGGACGCCGACCGGCTGTCGGCGTCCTGCTTCGAGTACCTGCGCTTCCTGCACGACGACACTCCGGGAGGGCTGTGCGTGGTGCTCATCGCCGCGAGGCGTGGCGAACGCTCCTTGCGCGCCCAGCGGATGCTCGCCACCCGTAGCGCCGGCTGGCTTCACATCCCTGCGCTCACCCGCGACCAGATACCCCAGGCGGTTCCCGTTCTACATCCGCTGTGGCAGAGCGTCGCGGCCGGCGACCTGCAGGCGTTGGACGCCCGCCTCGCCGACGGCGCTCTGCGCCGCTGGGCCGTGCTCACCCATCACACCCAGCGGGCCCTGGCAGCCACCGGAGCGCAGACGCCGGACCAGCACCTGCTCAAGGCCGTGGCCGACCGGATCGACGGCGGACCACGTCCATGACCACACCCACGCTCTCTCCCGCCACCGCCCCGCAGGCCGCCACGCCGTCGTCGGCGGCCGCGGCCACGCGGCTGGTGAGGCTGCTGCTGGACGGCGACGACGACCACGCGGTGCACCGGGCCGCCTACCAGTGGGCCGATCCCGCCCGCGGCCGGATCACCGTCGATCCCACCCCGCACACCACCAGCCCGGCCTACCTCGCGCTGGATGTGCTGCGCGCCATGGGCCGCGACGGGTTCTCCCGCCCGGAAGCCGAGCGGATGTCTACTGACCCGGCCTGGCGGGCGGTGACCTGCTGGACCCTGGTCACCGACGTGCACGAGGTGATTGTCCTGCGCGCTCACCGCCTCACGGTGGAGCGGCTGCGCCGCCTGGCCGCGTGGCGTGCGGACACCGGCATCCGCCTCACGCTCCTCGCCCACATCCCGGAGCCGGCTGACGAGCAGCGCCTGCGCGAACACCTCACTGCCGCCCATCTGGTGGACGTGGTGACCGTACGTGGCACGGCCGCCGTCCTCGGCGCGATCGGCCCGGCCGCCGTCGGCCGCCGCATCGGCCCGCCGCCGCACGATCACGCTCACCCGCTGCCCACGGTGCCCCGTAGCGGGGTGGCCGCGTTCCGCGCAGACTGCTGGCGCCGCCAGAACGCCACCGACTTCGCCCACACCGACGGCCAGTACCGCGCCGGTTACGCCGCCGCCCGCACCTGGCTGGCCCGCACCCTGCCGCTCCAGCCTGAGGTCACCGTTCCCGCCGACGGCCCGGCCGCCCCCACCCCCTGGAATCTGCAAGAGATGGAGGCGCTGCGGCTGTTCCTGGCACGGTTGACCGTCTCAAGTCCCAGCCCGCAGCACACCGTGGCGCGCGTGCGCGGCGCCCAGGCCGGCTTCCTGGCCCGCTCGGTGCTGCTCAACGTGCCGGACGACCTCACCAGTTGCGCGGGGCCGGGCATCACCACCGTGCCCCTCACGGCGCGCGTCGTGCACACGATCACCGTGCGCCTGCCCAACCCGCTGCGCGCCGCCGCGGTGGCCGCCCTGCTGTTCACCGGCACAGCCAAGTCGCTGCTGTCGATGACCCAGATCGGATGCGTCGACGACGCCCACGCCACCGTGGCCATCGACCGTGACTCGCGGATCCACATCGGTGAACCTCCCGGGCCCCGGCACATGTACGCGATCCCGCCCCGCGCCCGCCCCCTGCTGCACGCGGCCGTGGAATTCCGCCGCCGCACCCCGCGCACCGCCGCGGGCCACGGCCTGTTCGCGAACTGCTTCGGCACCACGCCACGCTTCGAGACTCTCATCGCCGACGCAGGCCTTGCCATCCCCGCCCTGGCTCACCCCCGCCCCGGGGACGACTGGCACACCGCCGCCCACTGCTGGCACCTGCACACCCCCGCACCACCCGCCCCTGATGCCCTGCCGCGCCTTGTGGGAGTACGCCGGTGACCGACCAACTCGCGCCGTCCGGCGGCACGTCCGCGGTCGTGTTCGACCTGATGTTCCTACGGACACGCGCCATGGAGTGCCGGCTCACCGACGAGGACCTGACCGCGCTGACCGGCATACCCACCGCCGACTTCGGCACCCACCTCACGGCGCACACCCTCCCCGCCGCGACCCTGTTCACCCTCGCCCGCGCCCTGAACACCTCCGCGGAATCCCTCCTGCGCCGCCGGTCCGGACCGACCCGCCGTCCCGCCCCGGGCGCGGCCGGCCACGCCACCGTGCTGCACGCCGCCCTGCTCGAGGCCGACCGCATCCACCCCGACGACCTGGCCTCCGCTCTGGAATGGACCCCGCACCGCCTGAAGCGCGCTGCCACCACCCTGGCCGCACACCTCGAGCAGCCCAGCAGCCCCCACCGGCTCCTCTACACCGACACCACCATCCACCTGACCACCGTCCCCGGCCTGCTGGGCCCCAACCAGCGGCAGAACCTGCACAACTCAGGCCACACCGCCGCCTCCCTCGCCCCCGGCGAGGCCGCCGCCGTCACCCGCCTGCTGCACTGCACCGTCACCGGCCTTCCTGCCGACGTGCCACCCGAGCAGATCCCCCGCCTCGCCAACCGGCGCCTGCTTGCCCCCTCCGGCGAGCAGCCGGCTGCCCACCCGGACGTGTTGTTCGCCCTCGGCCTGGCCGCCCATCCCCTCACCCGGACAGAGGCCGCCGCGGACGGCCCCGCGTCGGTGCCTGCCGCTGACCCGACACCACCACCCAGGCCGCGATGATGCCGATGCCGCGCCCGGCCGCCGTGACCGAGACCACCACCGGCGCGTGGAGGCCCACATGGTCACCCGGCCACACCCGCCCCGGCCTGCCCTCGCTCACCGTGGTGCACGACCCCCACGACGACTACGCCTTCATGGCCGCCGCGCTGGCCGCCCACACCCCCGCGCTGGGCCGTATCACCGTCCACCCCACCCCCGTGGCGAGCGCTCCCGCCGCCCTGGCCCACGACCTGCTGCGCAGCATGGGCAAACACCTCCCGCTGGCCGGGAGCGAGGACGGCACCTACTGGACCGGCAACACCGAGACCGCCTGGCGCGCGGTCGCCGCCTGGATCTTGGCATTGCGTATCGGTCATGTCGTCGTCACCCGGACCCATCGCATCAGCGCCCGGCACTTCGAGCACCTCTTCGCCCTGCGGGAGCTCACCAAAATCCGGCTGACCCTGCTGTGCCACGGCCCGCTCCCGCCCGTCCTGGCCGCCGCGCTGGCCGTGCTCCCGTACGAAGCGGTGCACAGCCTGGCCGCGGCCCGCCGCGCCGTGGCCGCTCCTGCGCCGGCTCCACCACCGTGCGCCGGCCGGTTCGCGTGGTGGGAGGCAGGCGAGCAGTTCCTGCCCGACGAGGGCGAGCCGTGCTTCCTGCTGCCGACCCGCCGTACGCCCGGCCGCGGCCACATCGAGGCAGTGGTCCGCCGCCTGGGCCGCGCGGTGCTCCCGCTGCCCGCGGCCGGCCGCTTCCCGCCCGAGCCCGACGAGCACACCACCCTCCTCGCGCACCGGCTTCACGCGCGGATCGCCCATCCCGTCCACGCCGCCGCGCTGGCGGCGCGCATCTTCACCGGCCGCCCGGCCGCGCAACTGCAGCAGCTACCCGCCGCGAAAGCGGCCCCAGCCCGGACCACCCGCGGTCGGGAATGTCAAACACCCTTCTGGGCGGTGGACTTGATCGAGGCAGCCCGCCGTTTCGGGCAACTGGAAGGGCGAGAGCCCAGCGCCCGCCCGCTGCGGCTGAGCCCCTGGGACCAGGCGGCCGTGACCGAAGCGGCCCATACCTGCGGCGTGGTCGAGCACCAACCGTCCCGCTCGAGCCGGCACCCGGCCGCGGCCACCCCGCGTTCCCCACGCCCCGCTGCCACACACCGGGGCGCGGGCAGCACACCGGCACCGAACCGGGCAGCATGAGGCGGGCGCGCGCCCAACCGGCCCGCGAACACATAGGGAGTAGATGATGGCCGAGCCAGGGACAGAACTGTTCGAAGCGATCCGCCGTGACCACCGCGCGGGCGACAGGCTGCCCCGTTTCCTGGCCGCCCGGCACGGCGTGGCCAGAGCGACGGTCAAGGAGGCGATCTCGACCGTGCTGCCCCTGCCGCATTCCCTCCTGGCCGGCGAAGAGGGCCTGGACCAGGCCCGTCAGTTCCTGGATGCGCTGCTGGAAGAAGACCAGGCCAAGGCGTCCGAGGAGCGCCGCTCGGCCTTCGAGCTGTATGAGGAGCTGAACCTTCGCACCGACGGGCTTCCGGTGTCCTACCGGTGGGTGTGGGAGTACATCACCGATCGCCGCTCCCAGCACGCTGGCGCCGGCTCACCGGAGCCGCACGAGCGGACCTGGGCAGGCAACGTCCCTTCCGACATGCCGGAGTTCGTCACCGACCTGATCACCTGCGCGGTGCGTCAGCTGGCCGAGCTGAAGATCGAGGGCACTGTGCCGGCCACCGACGGTGTCGAGCTGGGCATGGTCTCCCTCGGCACCGCCAGGGCCCGGATCGACCAGGCCCTGTGGGAGTTCGCGCTGGTCGGACGCCGAAGCGGCCTGTCCTACGCCCAGATGAGCGCTTTCACCGGCATCCCCGAAGACGACCTGGCCCAGCAGGTCGAGGGCTATGACCGCCTCATGACGTCCTGAGCCGCTGCCCGCCGCGTCACCGTCCGCGTGCGGGAGCGGACTGTAGACCGCCGGGCCGGGGCCTCGATGGACCGGCCCCGGGCGGGGAAGACTGCGGGTACTGCCGGTGGATGGGGAGGAGGCGGTGTCCGTGGCCGGCATTACGGACTCGGTGCTCGAGCGGGCCCGAAACGGCCGGCGAAGACGATCACTGCGTGGATGAGTTCCACCTTCTCGGTCCCCGTCGGCCACCGCCCTGCCAGCGCCTCCACGGTCATCGGCGTCGCCGGCGGCAGATCCGGTCCGGGCATAGGTCATACCTCCGGTGCGGGGCGTCCGGTGGTCACCGGCCCGAGCAGATCCAATGCGCGCCGGACGGTCCCGGTGCCGCTGCTCCGTGCACGCGAGCCCGCAGTGGCGGTACGCGAGGCCGTCGGCAGGGTGGGTGGGGCGTGTTACAGCAGCCCGCTCAGCGGCAGGATGCGCTCGGTGAGCCGGCCGCGCAGCCGTCCCCCAGCGGTGTCGGCTTCGGCGAGCCAGTCGGTGGCGACGAGCAGTTCGGCGTGCTCGGCGACATCTCCGGGTGGCAGGGTGCAGAACGCGGCGAGCTGGTCCAGGTCCAGCCCGCCGTCCTCGGGGCGTCCGAGGCGTCCGTCGGGGCGGGCGTGGGCGGCGGTGTACAGGGCCAGGAGCCGGGTGGTGGCGGGCAGTTTCTTCTTGCGGATCTTCCGGTCGCCGACGGCTTTCTGGGCCCAGCCGGAGATCCTCGCGCGGGTGGTCTTGCCGAAGCCGAACGGCCGGGGCTGCTCCGGCAGCAGGGTGGGGACGGTGATGGCGGTGGGGTCCTCGGACCGGGAGGCCATCACCTCGGCGACGGTGCCGGGCAGGCGCAGCCAGTCGGCCGCGACCAGCTGCTGAAGTACCCGCTCGGCATCGTCTGGGAGCCAGCCGGTCAGATCCTGCCCGGTGACGTTCCCGGTACCGGCGCGTGCGGCCCGCAGGGTGAGCATGAGCACCGCCAGGCGCACCTCGGCCTGCGGGTGCGGGGCGTGGGCGGCGGCGTAGTCCAGTACGGTGCGTGCGTGTACGGCCTGTTGCCGTGCCAGCAGCCGTTCCACCACCGGCCCGTCCCCGCTCACTGTGTCGCTGGCCACCTGGCCGCCACGGTTGGTGTGCATCTCGCGGGTGGTCTGCGCGGCCTTCTCGGCGCGCTTCGCCTCGTGGCGCAGGGATCCGTCGCCGCTCACGTCGGCCCACAGGGCGAAGGCGCGGGCCTTGCGCTCGTGGAGCCCGGCCAGGAGAACGAGGTCGGGTTCGGGGCGCTGCTGGTAGGCGCGGAACGCATCCCCGAGGTCGATGAGTTCCAGGCGCAGGACGTCGGGCTCGAGGTCGTGCGGCACGGTCCGCTGCGCGATCTTCCCCCACCGCTTCGCCCGCCAGGACACTGTGGCCGGTGAGCTGCTGCGGGCGCGGGGGAGCGAAGCCGGCCCGGCGGTCGAAGCCGCGTCGGTAGCTGGGGAGGAGGAGGGAGCGTGGTCGGAGAACACCGCCGCCGCATCCCCGGCCGCGCCGCCCGCGTGCTCCCGCTCCGGCACCGGGTCTGCCGCCTGGCCGGCTGTGCGGAACGAGGGCAGGGCGGTGTCCAGGACGCGGCAGTCGGAGGTGGCGGCCGCGCACCGCGCGCACGTCTCCGCGATCCGCCACAGCCTTCCGGCTCGGTCCGCGTGCACCGTCAGGACCACCGGGCCGCCGCAGCGCACCGCCCCCGCCGCCGGGTTCGCCCCGCCACGCCGTACGGCAGTGGTGTCGGGGGTGTGCCACGCGCAGTCGGCGGCGCGGCAAGCGCACCATGCCTCGCCGTGCGGCCCTCCGGCCTTGCGGATGCGGGCCAGGTGTGTGTTGACGTGGCCGATCGCGGCCTTGCGCCCTGCGGCGGCGCCGCCGGGGACGCGCTGCTCGGCGCAGGCCGGGCGGGAGCAGGAGAGTTTCACCGCACCGGAGGACGGGCGGCCGTGAGGGTCCAGGCGTACCGTCCATACCCGTCCCGTGACGCGTTCCTCCTGCCGTGTGCCGGCCTCCGCCGTCATGTGCGTACTCCCTTGATCCGTTGTCCCCGGCGGTCCCCATCATCGGGGATGCGGGCCGATCAGCCTCGGAGGAACGGGCTTCAACCGGCGTGCCCTCCTCGTGCGTGAGCACATCGACCGTGTCGAGCAGCTCGCGGGCCTTCCGCAGCCGCTCCGTCTCGCTCCGCCGCGCGTGTGCACGTCCGGCCAACGAACGGATTTTGTGCGTGATCCGTACGGTAAAGGTGCGTGATCCGTACGGTTCATGCGGTTAGGGTGTTGTCAGGAGGTGTTCCATGTCCGAGTTGTTCGACCGGGTCGATGCGCTGGTCGCGTCCCGGTCCCCGTTGCCGCCACCGGCGGAGCGCAAGCGACTGCGTGCTGCGCACGGTCTGACGCTGGATGAGGTGGCCGTCGCTCTGGACGTGCGGCGGGCAACCGTCAGCGGGTGGGAGTCCGGCAAGACCGAGCCCAGGCCGCCCGAGCGTGAGGCGTACGCACGTCTGCTCTCGCAGCTCGCGGAGCTCTACCCCGCTGTTGTTGTCAACGTCCCAACGCCCGTCCAGGACACGGCCGTTCCCGCGACGTTCGCGAGCACTCCCGCCCCGGCACCGGAAGCGTGGACTGTATCCGCAGCCCCGGCCTCCGAGGCTGCGGCCATGACTGATTCCGAGAACACCTCCTCCCGCCCCATCGCCACCGCTCCGGCTGCCGCGTCGCGTCCGGCACACACCGCCAGGCCGTCGTCGACATCGCGCCGTCCGGCCGCGCGGAAGGCCGCCGCGGCGAACACCCCGGCCGGCGCCGACCCGCGCTTCGTCAACGGTCCGCTCGCGGTCGTCGATGTCGACGACGACAGCCAGGTTTTCGCGTACTGCGTCGGCGGCCTGGTCCTGGACGTGCCCGCCAAGTCCATCCCGTCCCTGGTCGACTGGACTCTCAAGGAGGCCAGGCTCGGTCAGCCGAAGCTGTCCGGCCCGGGCAAGGACGCCGACCCGCTGATCGTCCTCACCCCGTCCGCGCTGGAACGCTACGGCCTGCCGGTCGCGCTCGCGGAGGAGGAGCGGCTCGCCGGGCGGATCCCGGAGGGCCACAAGGTGATCAAGCAGCTGGCCCGCGCGGACTGGAAGCTGACGAAGCGCGGGTTCGGGCCATGGGCGCGGATCTACCGTCCGGCCACGGGTTCGGAGCGGGCCTGCGTGCAGCTGTGCATCCCGTCGTGGGACGCGCTCGATCCCCGCAGCTGGGGCCACGCCGGGCAGTTGGCGGCGGCGGACCTCGCCCGGCTCCTGGGTGTGTACGCGTCGCGGGTGATGACGCCCCGCGGTTCCACCGCCGTGACCGGCCTGGAGCTGATGACCGGCTTCCACCCGCCGACCCGCGCCTCCGAGCCCGATGAGACGGGCAAGCGGCACTCCGAGCACAACCCCGGCTCGCTGGGCAAGGACCCGGTGGACTGCGCGCCGTGCGAGGCCCCGGACGGGCACCCGCTCCTGAAGGATCTGCCGCGCTTCCACACGCGGACGCCGGCGGAGAAGCTGTTCGAGGAGGCGTACGACTGGGCGCGGCCGTTCACCGACGTCGAATACACCCGGCGGCACCTGGTGGGCATCGACGTGAACATGGCGTTCGCCGCCGGAGCCAACGGGTTGACCGTTGGTCTCGGTGCGCCGACGCAGGTGAAGGCGCCGGTGTTCGATGCGAAGCTGCCCGGTGCGTGGCTGGTCGATCTGTCCCATGTCGACCTGTCGAGGGTGAAGGTCGGCAAGGACAAGTGGGTGGACCTGGACGGCAGTCTGCTGCCGAGCCCGTTCACACCGTCGGGCGAGCGCCCGACGGGTCCGGCCTGGTACGCGACGCCCACCGTGGCGTACGCGGTGGAGCTCGGCTACGACGTCACGCCGCTCGAGGCGTGGGTGCGCTACGACTCCGGCCGCTACCTGGACTCCTGGTACAACCGCCTGCGCGACGCTTTCCTCGCCACCATGGCCGACCTCGGCGTGCACGCGGACATGGAGCCGGCCGACTTCCTGACGGCAATGTCCGGCTGGCGGCAACGCGACCCGGAGCTGGCGATCGTCGTGAACGCGGTCAAGGCGACGGTCAAGGGCGGCCTGGGCAAGCTGCGCGAGCGCCCGCGCGGGGAGGGCTGGAAGTCCGGCGAGCCGTGGCGGGCACTGTCCCGTCCGACGTGGAGGCCGGACATCCGCGCGGCGGTCATCTCCCGCACCCGGATCAACCTGCACCGCAAAATGATCCGGCATGCGTCCTTCACCGGGCAGTACCCGGTCGCGATCCTCTCCGACTGCGTCGTGTACGCGGTCGACGGCGAGAGCCCGCTGGACTTCCTGCCCTACCGGGACGGCAAGCCGCTGCCGGGCGGCTTCAAGCTCGGCGTGAACCCGGGCCTGGTGAAGTGGGAGGGCACCCAGAGCGTGCTGTGGGGCGAGGGCGTGCGCGAGCAGTTCAAGGCCCCGGAGCTCAACCTGGCCCGGTACATCAAGGACGGCACCGTCACCGACGTCGACAGTGGGGAGTAGGCAGGCATGAGCGTGTTCGGGGACGGCCTGGACGCCGCGGTGCAGAAGGCGTTCACCCGACCGGCGCCCAAGAGCGCGGGCGCGCAGATGCGGTACCTGGTCAGGCAGCTGGGGGGCACCAAGGCGGTCGCCCAGATGCTGCGGGTCTCCCAGCGCACCGTCGAGCGGTACGTGAAGGACCAGATCAAGAAGCCCCGCGCCGGCCTCGCCGCGCGCCTGGAGCGCGAGGTGAGGGCCCGCTGGCAGCCTCAGATCCGCGCCCAGGCGCGGCAGAAGGCGGCGACGACCGGCGGCATCGTCATCGACACCCGCGCCCGCCTCGGCTACACCGCGCCGATCGGGTCGACGGACCAGGACCGGATACGGCACCTGACCGTCGCGCTGCCGCCCCGCTACGCCGCCCGCCTGTTCGACGCCCAGGAGGCCGGCGTCAGCGACGACCGCCTGCGGGAGATCGCCGCTGAAGCGCTCAAGGAGGTGTACTTCCAGGACAACGGCCGCCGCGCCGGACAGCTGGAGGAGGTGCGCCTCACGGACATCGAGCACTTGGAGTTCGATCTTTAGAGGCCGTTGCCCGAACAGCCCGCGAGCCCGGACCAACTGGTCCGGGCTCGCTCGCGTATCCGAGGGAAACAGCTACTCATGCACGCGATGCCGTGCTCAACCACGTCCTACTCCGGAGGCGGCGTCACCAGCTTCGTAGCGCTGGGGTCGACGTCCACTGCACAGGTGAGGGTCGGCAGGTCGTGGTCGAGCAGGCCGTTCATTTCGATGGCCGCCCGGCTGAGGAGGTGGGCGGCCTGGACGGACTGGCCGTCGGCGACGGCGGCGTAGAACCGGGCGGCATAGGTGATGGCGTCGACGTCGCCGATGGTGTCGGACATGCCGATGGCGAACGGCACGGTGCTGACCAGCTTCCCGGTCTGGGCTGCGGAGTGGCAGGAGTTGAGCAGGACCAGCAACGGCTTGTCGTCCACGGCGGCGATGGCCCGGGCGAAGGCGCCGGCGCTGACGATGGCACTTTCGTGAAAGCCGTCCTCACCTTTCTCGAAAGCGATCAGATCCTGCGTGCTGTGACCGGAGAAGTGCACGACGTGGGGACGGAACCGGGTCAGCGCGTCCAGGAAGACGTCCGCCGTCGCGGCCGGGTGGACATCCAGTTCGACAAGGTCGCGATGGGTGGCACTCTGCACCGCCGCACGAATCCTCTGCTGCTCCTGGCCAACTCGCAGGTCACCGGCGGAAGCGGCCGCCAGCAGCAGCACCCGCAGTTTTTCCGGCTTCGGGGCCCGCAGTTCCCTCAGCACTGTGCGCACCTCGCCCTCCGTCGTCGACAGACGGCTCTCGATCTTCTGCTGTTCACGCTGGCGAGCCTTCTCCGCGGCCGCCCGCTCAGCCTGTTGCGCCTTCGCCAGCTTGGCCGACAGATCAGCTGTCTCCTTGGAGAGCTTGCCCACTCTGGCGCTCCACGTGCTGGCGTCCTGGCTCGCCTTGTTGGCCTCGTTCTCGTACCGCTCGGCAGCGCGCAGCTTGCTGTTGATGGTGCCCTGGCTGCGCGCCTTGGCTGCGGCCGCTCGCTCCTTCGTGGCCTTCCCACGCTTGTCGGCTTCCTTCTTGCGGAATTCGCCGACCTTCTTCTCCGCGTCAGCGCGAGCTTTGTTCTTCCTGTCCAGCTGGCTCCGGTAGTAACTGGCGTTCATGGAGGTGCCCTTCTGCGGTTCCCGCTTCGCCAGGTTATGGCCCCCCGCTGACAACGCTTCGTCTGCCAGGACTGCGTTCGAGCGGGACGGGTCGGGGGGTTCCGAGGGGCGGGAGCGTTGGAGCGGGTCTGACCGCAGCCAGGCCCAGCCCTCTTGGATGTCCGTCGTCTCTCCGGAATCCGGTGGTGCCAGAGAGTCACGGAACGGCGCCAGATGGTCGGCTTCGTCGGAACGTCCGAGCGCGTCGAGGACCGCTGCCTGCGTTGTCATCGCTTGGTGCAGGCGGCTGGTGAACACTGCAGGAAGTTGTGCGGCGAACCGGCGGAAGATTTCCACGGCCTCCCCTGCTTCTTCCAGGGCTCTGTCCAGGTCCTGGCGCCAGCTGGTCCGTAGCCCCGCTGCCGCGTTCAGCGATTGTGCGAGGTCGGGGAGGAAAGCGTCCGGGTTGGTTGCTGCGAGGCGACGTCGGAGGGCGATGGCTTCGTCGAGCGCCGTGAGTGCTTCGTCCGACCGTTCAGTCTCTGACAGGCGGAGGCTGAGATTGTGCAGCGCGGCGGCGAGCCGAGGGCTGTGGGTGCCGGTGCCGGGTTCGGTCAGGTGCCGGTAGAGGGTGACGGCTTCCTCGGCGGTGCTCAGGGCCTCTTCATGCCGGCCTGTTTCTGACAGTGCCGCGCCGAGGTTGAGCAGCGTGCTGGCCAGGCCGGGAACAGCGGAGTCATGGCCTGTCCGGGCGAGTTTTCGACAGATGAGGACGGCCTCTTCGGTGGCGTGTACTGCTTCTGCCGGGCGGCCTGCTTTCGACAGCGCGGCGCCCTGGTTGTTGAGCATGGTGGCGAGGCCGGGAAGGAAGGTGTCTGGGTTGGTCCCGGCGGTTTGTCGGGACAGGGTGACAGCCTCGGTGATCGCGCTGAGTGCCTCTCGATGCCGTCCGAGGTCGGCGAGGCGGTTGCTGAGGTTGGACAGTGACCGTGCGAGGTCGTACGTGTGCGTGACGGGGTCGGTATCCGTCAGCTGTCGCCGGATCACCACCGCCCGCTCGGCTGGGGCCAGTGCCTCCTTGCGCTGGCCGGTCTCGTCCAAGCGGTTGCTGAGCGTGGACAGGGCGATGGCAAGAGCCGGGCGGAAGGCATCGGGATCGGACTGGGCTGCGCTCTCTGCGATGGCGATTGCTTCTCGGGCGGCCTGCAGAGCCTCGCTGGAGCGACCGGTTTCGGCCAGCCGATCGGACTGGGTGGCGAGGGCCGTGGAGAGGTTGGGCCGGTAGGCGGGGTCGTCGGAAGCCAGCCGCCGGTAGACCTCGATTGCCTGGTCGGCGGTAGCGAGAGCTTCGGTATGGCGCCCTGCGCGCCAGTG
The DNA here is from genome assembly GCF_040655955.1 of Streptomyces sp. NPDC050263. Taxonomy (NCBI): domain Bacteria; kingdom Bacillati; phylum Actinomycetota; class Actinomycetes; order Kitasatosporales; family Streptomycetaceae; genus Streptomyces; species Streptomyces sp. NPDC050263. The sequence continues at coordinate 33,773 of NZ_JBFAKW010000075.1, forward strand.
GTGCTCCGCGAGCTCGGTGGAGTGGCGGGCCTGCTCAGCCGGGTCAGTGCGGCCTGCGGCAGAAGGGGAGCGTTGAGCGAGGCGTTGCAGGAGCAGGGCGGCGCCGGCTGGGGTGATGGGGTCGACGATGTAGGGGGTGAAAGGCCTGAGGAGGATGGGGAGGTCCATGAGGGTGTGGCCGGGTAGGACCACAGCCAGGATCCGCTGGCTCGTGTCGGTCGGGGAGTGGGCGAGTTTGTTACGGAGAAGGCGGGCTTCGAGGGTTGCTGCGGCCCCAGGGGCGGCTTCGGGGTCTTCGGCGCGGCGTTTGTAGGCGGGGGAGACGATGACCAGGACGAAGTCGGCCGCCCGAACTTCGTGTCGCATCCAGGCCGTCACGTCCTGGCCGGCCTTGATGTCGATCTGGTCGAGACGGGCGTCGATTCCTTCCGTACGCAGCAGCCGCCACAAACTGCGGACCTGTTCGGCGTGGGTACCGTCGTCGTCTTCACGGGCGTAGGAAATGAACACCCGCGGCGGCTGGCGCCCGGTCAGCCCGCCACTCGCATAGTCGTCCCCGGCCGATGTGGAAGGGGCGTCGGGCAAGGAGTGCAGGCGGGGGATGCGCCGCATGTACCGGCTGCAGGCCTTGTTGAACCCGCGGTCGTCGACCAGGGTGCTGATGGCGGCGACAGCGAAACGAGGGCGTGTGGAGCGGTCGTCTCGCATTGCGATGGCGAAGCCCAGAAGGAAGTCCCCGAAGAAGACGGGGGCCCCGGACATGCCCCTGGCGAACGGTTTAGTGCTGCGGGGCTGCGGCAGGGGGTTCGTGGGTTCGAATTCGTACGCGGCACCTCGGGAGGAGGAAGTGGGGCGCAGGGTGCCGGTCAGATGGCCGCTCGGTTGTGGGGAAGCCGCGTCTGCGATGAGAACGCCGGTGAGGTGGCAGGGGCTCAGTGGTTCGTCGCCGGTCAGCTGTGCCCAGCGGGGGGCGGAGAAGTGGCTGTCGGTGGCGGGCTCGACGAGGTCTTCCTCGGCGAGGAGCAGAGCGGCGTCGTGGGTGTCGTGTGCCCATAGGACGCGGCAGTCGACCCAGCCGTCCGCGGTGATGGTGCCGCGCCTGTTGCGGACCTTGACGGTCTCCGGTCGGCTGCCCGGTTGGAGGATGTGCGCGGCGGTGAGGATCAGGCGAGGACTCAGCAGGAAACCGGTACCCAGCTGGCGGAAGCTGCTCCCGGCGAGCACCGGATCCATGGTGCTGGCGATCATGACGATCCGCGTTTCTGAAGGTCCGCCTGGCCATCGTGGTGGTGACAGCGCACTGTCGCGGGGAATGGGTGGGGTGTTGTGCAGGAGATCCTCTACGGCGGTCAAGGCTGCGGCGGTGGACAGCGGCTGGGACGGGCGCTGGTGCAGGGCGCTCCAGTGGGCGCGTTCGCGTTTGAGGAGGTAGGCGGAGGCGCGGGCCGGGTTGGTCGGGGCGCTCTCGTGGTGCAGGTGGGCGTCGACGGCGGCCAGGGCGGCGATGTGGATGGTCAGGATCTGGGCGTAGTCCTCGTCGGTGTCCAGGTCCGGGGGCGGGCCGATACGGGCGGCCTGGTCGTGGGGGAGGCCGAGGTGCGCTGCGAAGCTGTCGCAGGCGAGGTGGAAGAGCTCAGTCCGCGCCCGGACTGAGGCTGCCAGCGGCTTCAGCGGGAGCGTGTCGTGCGCAGCGTCGAGCCGGTGGTCGATCCACGTGGTCAGGTTCTGCCACCAGGCTCCCGCGTGGCGGGCGAGCAGGAGTACGCGGACTGGGGTGTTTCTGCGGTACAGGAGCGGTTCCTGGAGGAAGTCGTGCAGGGTGGAAAGGGGCCAGGTTTCGGCGTAGTCCACCACGACAAGGATTCCTGCACGGCGCCCCGGAAGGTCTTTGGGCGGGGTGGCGTCCGCACTCGGCTCGCTGCTTGGCGGTGTCGACGCCTTCCCCACCGCCCATCCTGCATCCTGGCTCATTTTGCCGAACTCGATGGCCAGGCGGGTTTTCCCCTCTCCAGCGGACCCGTGGATGAGCCGGATCGACAGACCGGCCGGATCATCGCGCCAGCGCGTGAGGCTGGCGAGCTCGGCGTCGCGGCCGGTGAAGGGCACCACCTGGAAACGAGTGGACAGCAGTTCCGAGGGCCGCTCGGCAAGGGTTCGTAGTTCGGGCAGGGCAGACGAGGTGGGGAACTCCTCGATCCGGTAGGCGGGATCTCGCCAGTAGCGGCTGAGCGCTGCGTCCGGATCTGCGGCTGTGGCGTCTGGAGGGGGGGCATCGGTCATGGAATGGGGCGGAGTCTGAGATTCCTCACCATTCCTGTCGGGCGCTGGCTCTGGGGAGTGCGTGGTCTCCTGCATGGATGACGGCACGTCGTGCGGGTGACCGACGGCCGGTGGCGCGGGCTGGTGGTCGGGGTCTGCTGATGAGGTGATCGACGTGGGTGTGGTGTCTACCTGGGTGGCTGATGGCCGCAAGCCTGGCGCGGCCGGTGCCGCGTTGGGCGGACTGGTTGTTTCCGCGGGGGCGTCTGCGGCGGGGATGGTGATGCCGAGGAGGCGGAGGGTGGCGGTGGCGGCCTGGGCGAAGGGCTGGAGCTGGGCGGGTAGTTGGGCTGTGGCATGCGGGCTGTGGAGGATGGCGGCGATGCCGCCAGGAGCGTGGGGGTGGGTGGCGAGATGGCGGCTGAAGGCGCGGAGGGTCTGCCAGGCGTCATGGGTGGTCAGGTGGATGCGCAGCCGGTCTCGAGCCGCGGGGCGGAGCGTCAGGACGGGGTCGTGGCCGGGGGTGGTGGCGACCGTCAGGAGGCCACTGGTGAGCAGCTCGGCGAGGTCGGCGAGCTGGGCTTCAGGTACGGCCTGGTCGCGCAGCGCGTGCAGCAGAGGCAGGGTGAGTTCGGGCAGGTGGGAGCAGAGGACGGCGAGACGGACTGCTCCGGCGGAGGCTGTGTGCAAGAAGGCGTCGGCGAGGCCTGCGGGATCGTCGGTGGATTGGGGGGCGGGGGAGGCGGTGCCAGGGGTGACGGCGTGGGGCAGGCGCCCGGTGGCAGGGATGAGTACGGCGTCGCAGCCGTGCGGGTCCGCGGCCATCAGGGTCCGGGTCCAGGCGCCCAGCGAGTGAGGGGTCAGAGAGGCGACCGGCAGCGCCTGCCACGGACTCAGGTTCTCGCGGTGTCCGGGGCGCGGGTGCCATCGCAGGGGCAGGCGGTAGTTCAGGGCGCTGTTGCGGGTTCCGGCTTGGGGGGCGGTCGCGTGCACGGCGGGCAGGTTGAGTGCGGAGCGGCGCCACAGACGCTGCGGCAGCGGGTTGACTAGAGCAACGGGTGCCTGCCGGCCCCAGGCGCTCAGTAGCTGCCAGGGCCGGGGGTGGTGCCAGCCGCGTGCGGCGCAGTCCGAGACGACCACAACGAGGCGTCGGCCGTGTGCTCCGCTGCCGTGGAGAGGGACGCGGTCGGCTGGAATGGCCCGCTCGCAGTGGTCGCGTACGTGAAGCTGCGCGTCCTGCCAGTGCAGTTGCCAGGTATGTACGGCGCGGAAGGCGCCCAGGCTGCCCAGCAGGCGGACCAAGGCGTGTGTGGTCTCGCCCCAGACGCTCATCGACAGCGAAGTGTCGACGATGACGACGACTTCGAACCAGCGTTCCGGCCGTGGAGCGAAGATCGGCACCAGTGGCCCTCCGCGAGCATAGTGCTCCACGGTGGCGTCGACATCGAGGCGCATTCCGGCGCCGCGGCGCCACGTCCTTCGCAGCGGCTGGAGCGCGCGTCCGACGGCCAGCGCGCCGGGGAGCGGAGCGGCCCGTCCCAGGGACAGCGGAACGCCGCGGACGTGGGTGATTCCCCCCGGGTGGAGCGCGGACACCTCAGCGTCTTCTGCACCGTCTGCGGTGTCGGCCGGCGCTGACGGTGATGGCTCGGAGGCTTGTGCGGGGGCGCCCTCCGCGGCAGTGGGTCCTGGGATCGCGGAAGCGGCTGCGGCACCGGCCTCGCCGGTGTCGTCGGCTGCGGCGCGCGCGGCGGCCAGCCACACGGCGTCGGCGAGGAGCTGCGGGTCTGCGTCGGCCGGAACCGAGGCGCCGAGCGCGGCCAGGAGGCGGCCGAGGTCATCAGGCACGGGAGAGCTCGCGAAGAAGTAGCTCGTGCAGTTCCTGGCGCTGCTGTTCCGGGAATTCGTGATCACCGGTGAGCAGCGCGACGGCGTTCAGGAGCTGGTCGATGGCAAGGTGTTCGCCGCTGCCCACCCGCTCGGCGAAAGCGTTGATCAGTTCCTGAGTGCCGGCGTCGGGTGCGCGCTTGAAGTGCGCGTGCACGATGTTCTGTAGTAGTTCGGGTGTCAGCGGGGGCATGGTGTAGCGGATGCAGCGGCGCAGGAAGGCCGGGGGGAAGTCGCGTTCCCCGTTGCTGGTCAGCACGATGAAGGGAAACTGTGTGCACTGTACGCGTCCGCGGAGGATGACGTATTCATCCTGGCTGTCCCACTGGCGGACCTTGACCTTGGGGCGCCGGTAGCGCACGAGCTCGGGGATCTCGTACTCGCCGCGCTCCAGGGCTTCCAGCAGGTCGCTGGGCAGATCCAGGTCGCTCTTGTCGATCTCGTCGATGAGCAGGGCCCGTGGCCGCTCCGCAGGCAGCAGAGCCGTGCCCAGCGGTCCGAGCTGCAGAAACGGGGCGATGTCATCGCCGCCGTGGTGGTGCCTGCGCTGTGTGCGTGCGCCGGGGCGGTTGCCCATGGCGGCCTGCAGGCTCTGGGCATGGATGCGGCCCAAGGCGTCGTAGCGGTACAGCGCCTCAGTCAGCGTGCTGCGGGAGGCGATGTGCCAGCGCAGCACCGGGCCGAGGCCCAGTTCGTGGGCGACCTGCTCGATCACGGTGGACTTCCCCGACCCGGCGGGCCCGGTGATCAGGAGCGGTCGGCGCAGGTGCAGGGCCGCGTTGACCGCGTCGGTCAACCCGGGCGGAGGCCGGAATTCCTCGTGCTGCGGGGTGCGGGGGAAAGTCCGCCACGGCGGCGGCTTGGCCAGCGACGTCTGCCGCCGCTCGCCGTCGCCGTGGTAGTAGGGCTTCCAGGTCACAGCTCCTCCTCGAGGGCGGCCACGATGCGGTTCTCGAACGGGCGGCAGAAATTCAGCCACGCTTCGTCGTGCCACACGGCCCGGATGTCGCCCAGGCAGACCGGGCAGTCCGCGTGAGAGCCCTTCCAGCGGCTGCGATAGGCCTCGGCGAAGCCGTCGGGCAAGTCGTGCCAGTTCTGCTGTACCACGGTCTGGACTTGGCCGTTGGCGGGCCGTGCATCGGCGCGCGGCCACAGGATGATCGGCGCATAGGGCAGGAGCAGTCCCAAGATCTCATGCAGGTCCTGGGGGTGGTGGTCGAGCCCGACCGCCGTGGCGTACTGGCCGGTCATCAGCGCGTGCTCCAGGCCGGGCTGGTCGACCAGGACAGCCGGGTCGACCCACTCCACAGGCACTTTTCCACAAGACGCCATGGCGTTGAGTGTCTTGCGGGCGGTGTCGTTGATCTCCGCGTTGTCCTCAGACGGGTCCAATCGGCCGCTCCAGCGCGCAACGACCACATGGTGAACTCCCAGAAGAGAGCGGCCGACCTTTTCTTCTTCGGGCTGCCACTGCGCCAGCAGATGGGCGGGGGCGGCCACATCGACGTGCATCAGCAGTTCCGGGGCAGGAAGCCGGCTGCGTGCCCAATCCAGCGCTGCCTTGATCGCTTTTCCCACACCGATGCGGTCTACGGATTCACAGCCGAACCGCTCGCGCGCCGGCAGTGCCGACTGACCAAGCAGTAGCCAGGCGTCCACCTCTTCCGGCCAGTCTGCCCAAGCGCCGGCCAGGCTGACGACCAACCGCACTTCCTGCTGCTGCCTGCTCTGCGAGAACTCGGCCAGGGCATCGTTGAACTCGGTGATCACCCCATGCTGCTGCGCCCACTTTCGCATCTGGGGATCCTCGACCCCGGAATCAACCTGGTGTTCGACGGCAGCCATGAAACGGGCAAGGCCCTGCCATCGAGCTCCGTCGACAGGCTGCGCGGACAGGGCGGCGTACTCCAGCAAGTCCCGCAGCGGCACCGCTCCTGCAGCCTCCAGTGGAAAACCCGCCAGACGTCCTGCAGCACGGAGCAGATCGCTGGTCAGCGCAGTGGCGAACACGCTGCTGAGTAGTTCGCCGGTCTGTGCGCATTCCACGAGCGCGCCTGCCACGTCGCCCACACGGATACGCCAGTCAGCGCTGGCCTCGTCCTCGACCGGGCCGGTGTGTACGAAGTCGTGCAGTTCGGTGAGCGTGGTACGGGTCAAGCGCTCAGGCAAGTGCCGCTGTACCCGCCACATCTCCACGGCCTGCTGCAACTCCTGCCGTCCCAGTGGGCCCACGACCTCGTCGGCAGCCCGCTGGCTGCGATAGCGGCGGTTGCGGGCCAGCCACAAGCCCCCCAGGGCGAACGGGTCGTTGTCATACTCCATCCACCCGACAGTCTGCCCACTGACCCGCTCGCGCAGCTCCTTGGTAAGCATCCGGCCCACGAACACTTCGCTGCCTGCCCCGGCGAGTCCCTCAGCCAGCACCTTGACCAGGGCGAAGGTCAGTCTCATGTCCCGAGCGGGCTGGTCGGCTGCAGCGGCGGTGAGCACCGACAGCCGCGTTCGGCCTGCACGGATACCGCCCGCGACCTGGCCCGTATCCGGCGTGGCTCCCGAAGCGTGACAGGTATCGACCAGTGCTATCACGCCGTCCACGCCGGCCTCATCGGCTGCCTCAGTCAGCAACTGCCTGACGTTTACCGCCGACGAAACACTCTCCGTCGTGGAGTCACTGACCATGAAGTACAACTCGGTCTGCTGCGGTGGTGTAAACCCGTGGCCGAGCAGCGCCACCACCAGCACAGCACCATCGGCCTTGGCCTGCTGCATTGCCTCCTCCACCGCCTTGCGGATGTCCGCAGGCTGGAGTTCCCTGTTCACCAGCAAAGACGGGTACTCACCGACGCGGGCCCGACAGCCCCCCAGCGCAGGATCAGTCAGCACGTCATGCAACTCACGCGCGGCCTGCTCAAGCCGCGTCAACGTTCCCATGGCCCGGCACTGCGCCCCGATCACCAGCACATGCCGCGCCAGCCCGCCCGTCACTGCTTCAGCGCCTCCACGATGGGCCCGGCCACAGCCGGCTGCCGCAAGTACTTCGTCGCCGTGTGCACCCACACACCGTCAGAGTCCACCCGATCCGTCACCGGCACCACCCCGGAGAAACTCGGCAGCATCCACTGCTGCACCCGCGGGCGGGCTACCACGATGTCGTCCCGGTCCCAGAAGTTCAGCCACCGCCCAACCGGCTCCGGCGTACGCGCGGGCTGCGGACGCACCCGCTGCAGCACCGCCGCCCCCGTCGCCAGAGGAGAGCCCAAAGTCACCAACAGCTGTACCGAACCTGCATAGTCATGCAAGGCCTCGAACGCCACAACCGAGCCCAGCGAATGCGCCACCACCACCAGCGACCGCTCCGGATCCACTCCATGCAGCACCCGCTCACGGATCCGCACATCCAGCGGCCGCCCACTCTCGTCCGCCCCACCGCGATCCAGGTAGCGGCCGACCTGAGCCAGCTGCCCCAGCAACGTCCTGCCGCTCGCCCACTGGGCAGCCCGCCGCAGCCCAGGCACCTGCAACAGAGTCGTCAGCACTCTCCCCAGGACTCGAACCGGCTCCCCGACCCCCTGCCACTCCCCATCCCCATCCCCATCCCCATCCCCATCCCCATCAGGCAGCTGGTCTCGGGCAGTCTCGATGGCCTTCAGCGCGCGCTGATCTCCTTGCTCTTGGGCCTGCAGACCGAGCTCGTCGATGACGTCTCGGACCAGTGCGTCCAGGAATGCCACCTGCTCATCGTCGTGCCCTCCGGTATCCGATCCCTGCGTGCCCCGGACCACGAACAGATCGCTGTAATCCGCGAAGCGGGCCTCCGCCAGCCACCCCTGGGTCAGCCCAGACACCGAATTGGCATGCCCCGCCTTGCGGGCGCCCTCGGCCAGTGCTTCCAGCCACTCGCGGCGCTCCTGAACGGCATCTCGTACGCCGCCGATACCGTGTACGAACACCAGCTGGCTCCTGGCGGAATCACTCATCCCATACCCCCGTACAGCAGTCCGCGCCTTGACTTCTGAACCCTGCAAGCTCGTGAGAAGAAATGTGCTCAGGGTGATCCCTATCAGATTGAAAGGCGTACATGCTCCAGAACGGAGAAGAACGCCTTACCATGCCTCTTACTGCCATGGGCATTGCGGTGGCAGGCAACGCTGGTGCGGCCGCGGTGGTGACGTCCTTCAGGCCCATTCGACTCCCAGTTCGGTCAGCGCGGCACGCTGGTCAGGGGTGAGCCTGTCGCGGCGGCTCCGGGTATTACTCATAAACACCCCCAGCTTCACGACTACCGGCTGCGTCTCGCCCTCGGCTGTGATCTGTTCGCTGTGGCCGCGTGGGACCGGCCGCTGACCCTCCCGTTCCACCCACTGCGTGAGGGCCGTCAGGCCGCGTTGGAATGCCTGTTGTGCCTTGCTCGGGCTCTTCGCCGCATGCCCAGCCACCGGAGCCGCAGGCGGCGCCTCGAGCGGCTTGATGCCCAGCGTGGACAGCCGCTGCTGCTGCTCGGTGGATAGCTGCGCCCAGGTGCCCGGCTTGCGCTGCTGCTCCAGCCATCGTCCGATGTCGTCGCCGTCCATGAGTACGCCGGGTGCGATGTGGGGCAGACGGCCGTGGGGTTCGTCGGCGGCGAGGTCGGCGAGGACGCGGTGGTGCCGTTGCCAGTCGAGGGGCCAGGGGCAGTCCCAGTCCTCATCGATGGCGGTCAGCTGCGCGGCGCGCTCTGCGGCTCGTTCCGGGTCTTTGCCCAGGCCGTTCTTCTGGCCTTTGCGGCGGAGGTTGGCCAGGTGATGGCCGATGGGCATCATCGCCTCGCCCTCACCTTGACCCCAGAGGGCGTCTTGGCGGGGTGCGAGGTGTCCGTGGGCGCGGTGGTAGGAGCGCAGGGCGGCGAGTTTGGTCTCCCAGGCTTCGTCGCCGGGTTCCCACACCATCCCTTCGTCGTCCAGCTGCTGTTTGCGGTGGTCTTCGAGTGCGCCGGCGCGGTGGGCGCGGCGCTGCTGGTGGACCCAGCGGCCCAGCGGGAAGACGGTGACGCCGAGTTCGGTTTCGGTGTCGTAGGGCACGGTGCACAGGCCCTTGATGTGGTGCCGGGCGCGCCAGCGGCGCAGGGCCTGGTAGCCCTCCAGCCAGACCAGGGATTCGGGCCGGTAGACGCGGGTGCGCAGGAATGCGGCGATGGTGGCGGGGTCGCGGGGGCCGGCGAAGTGCAGCAGCGCCGACTCCACGGCGGCCTCGGCCGCATCCTGGCCCTCCTCCTCACCCTCGCCCTCGCCGCCGCCCTCGGTCTGATCGGGCTGGATGATGTTGCCGTCGGCGTCGCGTTTCACGTGGATGCGCCGGCGCTCCTTGCCGCGGGTCAGGGCGCGGGAGGCGAGTTGTTCCACGAGGCGTTCGTCGTGTGAGCGCAGGCCCTGCAGGACGGCCACGAGGGGCTTGTAGGAGGCGGAGGAGATCATGTTGTCGGGGTCTTCGCCGGGAGAGAGGAAGACGGGGACGATGATGCGGGCGACCTTCGTGGTCCCGTCCGGATTCGGCCTCAAGGCTCGGCCGATGTTCTGCATGATCTCGACCTGGGAGCCGCGGGTGTCGGCGAAGCAGATCGCCTCGACACCGCGCAGGCCGGTGATGTCGACGCCTTCTCCAAGGACGCGTACGGAGGCGAGGAACGCGCGGTGCACGCGGCGCCCCTTGGCGTCGATGCCGTTGGCGAACTGGTAGATCACCTTTCGCCGTTCGCTGACGAGGTGGTCTCCGCACAGCCAGGCGGACCAGACCCGGTCGGCGGGCACGTGACGGAACGGTTCCAGCTCGTAGGGCTCGGCTCCCATCGAGGACCGGGGCAGCGCGGCGGCGTCCTGAAGGGCCTTGCCACAGGCCTCGGTGGCGTACAGCTCTGCGGCGGTGGCGGGGATCTTCGCCGCGAACGCCTCGGCCTCCTCGACGCGCTGGTGGAACGTCATCACGGTGTGCAGGTTGTGAGCGGCGGCGTGCTCCAACAGGGCGGCCTGCAGCAGCGCGAGGCGCCGACCGCGCAGGGCTTCCTCGGACAGCCCCAGGATGGGATCGGGGTCGCGGATCTCCAGGACATCGATCTCGAACCCAGCGAGGATCCCGCGCTCGATCGCCTCGGACAGCCCGAGATCGGCGATCCGCTCGCCGTAGGTTCCGTCCGGGTCGGAGACCATCGAGGCGATCTCCAATTCCCTCCCGTCCCGGCCCTTCTGGGGCCGTGGAGCGGCGAGGATCCTGGGGGTGGCGGTGAGGTAGAGGCGGAAGTCGGCGGGGATCCGGACGTTGTCGTGGATGGCCGCCCAGGGTCGCCCCAGGTCGCCGGCGGTCCCGTGGGCCTCATCCACGACCAGCAGGTCGAAGGGGTTCATCTGCTGCCCGTACATCAGCTCACCGCCTGCCATGGCCATCTCCAGCGGCCCGCGCATCTTCCGCTGGCCCGTGATGTCCCGGGGGTCCTCACGGTCGACGAGGGAGGCGTACGTGGCGAACACGACGACGGGCCCGCTCCCGGCCCACAGCGCCAGCTGGATCGGGTTCGTGGTCGTACGGACGCCCAGCTCCTCCAGGACCTCGTCCTTCTCCAGCGAACACACCGCGACCATCAGCCCGTTGTGACCGATCCGGCGCCACGCCCGGACGGTCTGCACGAGCAGGTCGAGGGTGGGCACCGTGACAAGGATCCGCCCGCCCGGGAAGCACTCCAGCGAGCCCGCGGCGGCCGTGTACGTCTTCCCGGACCCGGTCGCCGACACGATCATGGCGCGCGCCCCCTGAGCGGGCACAGATGACCTTGCAGGAAATCCCACCCACTTACGGAAACTCGCCTTCTGATCGACCTGGTGTTCCTTGAGCTGAATCGCAGACATTTACTCTCCTCCTCGATGCCTAATTCCGGCGGTATTTCAGACGGTCCGCGTGCGGGTACGTGGCTGAGTGGTCCCAGATCGACCCATTGGCGAGGCGCCGGCCGCCGGGCTTTCCGTCCTTCCATGACGGCTTGTCGTCCGGGTCGTAGTGCCCGGCCTCGAGGATGACGTCGCCGGTGGACAGACTGCCGGCCTCGCCCAGTGCCTCAGCACACGGCGCCGCTCTGTGGTGTGCGGGTGTGTGCGCGCCAGCACCGTCTCCCGGACGAACGCCTCCAGGCGCACCAGCCCGGCGCGCTCACGCTGCCTCACGTCCGCGATGTGTACGGCAAGTTCAGCAGCCCCGGCCGACCGGAAGCCGCGCCGCGACCAGCCCTGGTTAATGCGCACAAGGGTCTCGCTCACGGCTGTCACGCCCTCATCCCAGCTGTCCTCGAACACCGGACCCGGAGTCATGCCGCCCAGCTCGATCACCTCGCTCTGCGCCCGGCGACCGCCCCGGCCTCCAGTGCGGCGACCAAGTCGTCCGCCTCGCTCGCGGGCACGCCCTGCGAGGCCAGGAATGCGAATTCCTGCTGATACTGCGTCACTCTGTGCACAGAATCGCCGCTCAGCGCAGGGTCTGTTCCGGTAGGTTCGTAGTGACCGGTCATCTGCGGCCGTTCCTCTCGAATATCCACCCCGGTGGTGGTTGCGGGGCGTCCCTTGTTTCCACCAACGGTACATGCAGCATCAACCTGATGCACGTGCTACGCTGAAACCCGGCGCGAACGAGCGACCTCCACCCCCGTAGCTAGCCTGGCCCGGGCAAGCGGGCCTGACGGTCCGTAAGGCGAAGCCTGAAGGACCATCAGGGCGGGGGAGCGCAGCGAACCCGCCCTGGAGTGCTCAGCACCCCCTAACTCCCGCACTGGAGGGCCCACTATCCGCACCTGACACCCCTTCAGCCGGAATCGCGCATCGCGCAGCCCGCCGTGCCGCGCAGCGGCCGGCCCCACCGGATCCAGGAGCGCAGCGTAGGGATCTGCCCACGCGCTGCGTGGGCAGCGGGAGCGCAGCGACCGCTCC
>NZ_JBFAKW010000076.1:0-45322 GCF_040655955.1 Streptomyces sp. NPDC050263
TACCGCCTCCATGGCCGCACAACAGAAGAAGCGACCTCAGAAACGATCATCGCCGACCCGCCCTCACCCCCGCAGCGAATTGCGCAGCAGAGTCAGCGCCTACCGGCCGGCCGAGTTCGCCGTGCGGGGCCGGGAGCGGTGACTCGCGCCTTTCACGCTGCGGCGCCTCATCGCAGACGTCATGAGCAGCACGGCGGATGTACCTTCCGACCGAGTTGGCCCCGACGTGATGTGCCATGGGCTGCTGCGTCTGGCGAGGTCTTACGGACCCGTGACGTGATGGGCGCGGTGCTGCCGTGCGGGGTGCTCATGCTCCTAGCGTTCGTGTATGCGAGTACTGGTCACCGGCGGAGCCGGGTTCATCGGATGTCATGTCGTCGCGGCGCTGTCCGCACGGGGGCACGAGGCAGTTGTGTTCGACCTGCGTGACGGCCTGGACGTGCGTGACGCGGAGGCGGTCGCGGCCGCTCTGCCGGGTGTGGACGCCGTGTGCCATCAGGCGGCGATGGTGGGGCTCGGGAAGGGGTTCGGCGACGCGGTCGAGTACGTGTCGCGCAACGACCTCGGTACCGCGGTGCTGCTTTCCGCCATGGCCGAGGCGGGGGTCGGGCGGTTCGTGCTGGCCGGGTCGATGGTCGTGTACGGCGAGGGCTCGTACGGGTGTGAGCGGCACGGGGAGGTACGACCAGGCCCTCGGGCCGTAGCCGATCTGGGCGCAGGGCGTTTCGAGCCCCGGTGCCCGCGGTGCGAGTCGGCTCTGGAGCCGGGGCTGGTCGGCGAGGACGCTCCGGTCGATCCCCGGAACGTGTACGCGACGACCAAGCTGGCCCAGGAGCACCTGGCTTCGGCCTGGGCCCGCTCGACGGGCGGCTCGGCGGTTTCCCTGCGCTACCACAACGTGTACGGGCCGGGCATGCCACGCGACACCCCGTACGCGGGGGTCGCGTCCTTCTTCCGGTCCGCGCTCGCCCGGGGTGAGGCACCGCGTGTCTTCGAGGACGGCGGTCAGCGGCGGGACTTCGTGCACGTACGGGATGTGGCGACGGCCAATGTGGCGGCCCTGGAGGCAGAGTCCCCGGCCGGAGCGCTGGCGGCGTACAACACCGGCAGCGGGGAGCCCCACACGGTCGGCGAGATGGCGCGGGCGCTGGCGTCCGCGTACGGCGGACCTGCGCCCGTGGTGACGGGGGAGTACCGCTTGGGGGACGTACGGCACATCACGGCGGACTCGTCGCGGTTGCGGTCCGAGCTGGGTTGGAAGGCCGAGGTCGGGTTCGAGGAGGGCATGCGGGAGTTCGCGAGAGCGGGGCTGCGCGAGGAGTAGTGCGCGACCGGTCCTGTCGCGGCGGGGCGGGAGGCGGACGGCGCTCGGCCGGCGGACCGGCGGTCGAGCAGCAGCGCGGTCGCCGCAGCGGATACCGGCTGCCATCGCGACGTCTGGGGTCGACACGGTGGGGGCCGGCAAGGTCGTCGCCTGAACTACGGCCGCCGGCTCCGCGGGCATCGCGGTGACCGCGACAGCGACGGCGGATGAGGGAGACGGGCAGCGTTCGCGCGTCAGGTCTCCGTGTCCGGTATCCCGGTGCCCCCGCGTGCGGTACAGCCGGTTGAGCATCGGAGGCGCGTGCCGCTCACGCACGCGACCGGACCCCTGCCGACCGCACTTCGGTGCGCTGCCACCTCCTTCGACGTCCGCGTTTCGTAAGGAGCCGAAGTCCCTTACATACCTTTTGTCTTCGTAGGGTGAAAGCCGTGACGACTTCTCCAGCAACGCAATCGGAAGCGGAGACGACCGCGGCGACTGTCGACGTGGTGCTCCCTTGTCTGAACGAGGCCGAGGCCCTGCCCTGGGTCCTCGCCCGTATCCCGCCCGCATGGCGCGCGCTGGTGGTGGACAACGGATCCACGGACGGCTCGCCGGAACTGGCCCGCGACCTCGGCGCGACCGTCGTGCGTGAGACGCGCCGCGGCTTCGGCGCCGCCTGTCACGCCGGGCTGACCGCGGCCACCGCGGACATCGTGTGCTTCTGCGACTGCGACGCTTCCCTCGACCCGTCCCTGCTCGTGCCCTTCGTGCGCGAGGTGTGCGAAGGTGAGGCCGACCTGGTGCTCGGGCGGCGCCGTCCGCAGGGCCGGGGCGCCTGGCCCGCGCACGCCCGGTTGGGCAACGTGGTGCTGGCGCGGATGCTGCGTCGCCGCACGGGGCTGCGCCTGCACGACCTCGGCCCGCTTCGCGCCGGCCGCCGTGAACAACTGCTCGACCTCGCTCTCACGGACCGCCGCAGCGGCTACCCGCTGCAGATGGTCGTCCGCGCCGCCGACTCCGGCTGGCGTGTCGTCGAGCACGACGTGCCCTACCTGCCGCGCACCGGTGCCTCCAAGGTCACCGGTACCTGGCGCGGAACCTGGCAGGCGGTACGGGACATGAGCAGGGTCCTGGCCGAACCACCGGTGCCCCGGCACGGGGCTGGTGCCGACTCGTTCGCCGTACTTCCAGGAGGAACCGCTCAGTGACCACTCTCCTCGTCATCGCCAAGGAACCGCGGCCAGGACGGGTCAAGACACGGCTCACGCCGCCGTTCACGCCTCGAGAAGCGGCGGCGCTCGCCGAGGCGGCGCTCGTGGACACCCTGCGTACGGTGGCGGCCACACCCGCCCGGCGTCGCGTGCTGGTACTCGACGGCGCTCCGGGCTCCTGGCTGCCGCCCGGCTTCGACGTCGTCCCGCAGTGCGCGGGAGGTCTGGACGAGCGGCTGGCCGCCGCCTTCGCCGGCTGTGACGGACCCGCGCTGCTCATCGGCATGGACACCCCCCAGGTGACGCCCGCACTGCTCACCGTCGACTTCGCCGACTGCGACGCGTATTTCGGGCCGGCTGAGGACGGCGGCTTCTGGGCGCTGGGCCTCGCTCACCCGGATCCCGAGCTGCTGCGGGGGGTGCCGATGTCGACGCCCACGACGGGTGCCGTGCAGCGTGAACGGCTCGCCGCCGCGGGCCTGCGCGTACGCGAGCTGCCCCGCCTGCGAGACGTGGACACCGCCGACGACGCGGAGGCGGTCGCCGCGGCTGCGCCAGGGAGCCGCTTCGCCGCCGAACTGGAGCGTCTCGGGGCGGCTGTCGGCCGATGAGCACCGCACATGAGATCACGTCGCCGAGGGCGATCGCCGTGGATCGCCCGGTGCCTGTCGCGTCCGTCAGCTCCCCGCGCCCTTGGGCTGCCGACCCCTACTCCGAGGCTCTGGTCACCGGCCGGGGTCCGCTCTTCCTCCGCCGCGCCGACGGCTGGCTGCTGCCGCTGGAGGTGGAACGCTGGTGTGCCAGGGCCGACGCGGCGGACCTGAGTGTTCTGGAGCACTGCGAAGGCGCTGTACTCGATGTGGGGTGCGGTCCGGGGCGGCTTGTCGCCGAACTCGCGGCCCGGGGCCGGCCGGCGCTCGGCGTCGACGTGAGCGAAGCCGCCGTCGCCCGCACCGTGCGGCTCGGCGGTCAGGCTCTGCACCGCTCCGTCTTCGAGCCGCTCCCGGCCGAAGGACGCTGGAACACGATCCTCCTCATCGACGGCAACATCGGCATCGGAGGCGACCCGACGGCCCTCCTCCGGAGGATGGCCGAACTCCTCAACCGAAACGGCCTGTTGATCGCCGAGACGGTCCCGGACAGTGAGGTCGACGAACGCGTCACCGTCCACGTCGTGAGCATCACCGCCGGCACGCACGGCATGGCCGGCCCGCCCTTCCCCTGGGCCCGACTCGGCGCACCGGCCCTGCTCCGGCTCGCGACACGCGCCGGCTGGCGCCCGGAGCGTCAGTGGACGACCGGCGGTCGCTCCTTCGTCGCCTTGCGCAACCGCAGTGACCGCACCAGGAGCATCACCGCCGAGCCGCCGAACAGCACCGCGGTGATCAAGAGCCAGCGGGACAGGAATGCGTCGCCAGGCAGGGTGGTGGCGGAGCTGTAGTGGTCCGCCACCTGCCCGCTGATCAGCGGAAACCAGATCAGCAGCAGAAGGCCGGAGAACGCCGCCGGGACGCGCACGAAGACCGTCCACTCCCGGCGGCCGACCACGTCCAGCCCTCGCGCGACGACCCGGTCCGCTCCTGCGTACAGGGGCGACAGCACGAGGTCGTGGACCAGCGCCGCGCCCACGAACCAGAGCACGACAGAGGGCCAGTCGTCCGCGAGCAGTCGCACACCCGCATACCCTGCCAGTGCGAACGAACAGGCGAGAAGCAGGAGTTGAAGCGGGCTGCCCACTCGCGGGCGCACTACGAGCCGTCGTGTCACACGTCGTCGCATCACAGTTCTCCGAACGTCATCCGTGCCACCCACTTGGTGTTGAGCACGCCGGGCGCCGCAGGAACGATGATCCGCGCCGGGTAGCCGTGGTCCGCGGTGAGGGGCTCGCCGTTGACGAACAGGGCGAGCAGGGAACGAGGGTCGCGCACCTGGTTGTCGCGCAGGGCGGCCCGGCGGAACGCCCCGTGCCGCTGGAGCGACTCCACCAGTACGTCGGGCGCCGCGCCGCTCTCGAACCCGACGAGCGCCGCCAGATCCCGCAGGCGTACGCCCCGCCACCACTGGTCGGAGGTCGACCAGCCTTCCACGCACGCGATGGGCAACGCTGCGCTGTACAAGGGAAGTTGCAGCAGCTCTGCCCGGCTCAGCCGGACCGTCCGCCCCCGCCCCTCGATGACCAGCCGCCACGCCTCGTCAGTCGTCTCGGTCATGCTGATCCCGCGCGACGCGGCCGTCTTGTTGATCTGGAAACCGCCGGGTCCCGAACCCGGTTCAGGGCCGCCGTGCGGCGCGAGCAGAGCCGTTGCCCGCAGCGGTCCGTCGAAGTTCCGGCCCGCCGTCGTGACCAGCAGGAGCAGAGAGCCGCCGCCGACGAAGGCGAGCGCGCCGCGGCGCGAGACGGTGGGCGGGGCGGGGTTCGGGGAGACGAGCTCGCTCTCCTCGTCGCGAAGGTGGCGCAGATTGCGCAGCGCGGCCGGCACCCGCAGCACCGCGTGCGTCACGAACGCCGCGAAGAACACCCAGGCCCCGTAGAAGTGCAGCGGATAGAAGGAGCCGGGGAAGAGGTAGTCGAGCTGGACGTTGAGCACGCCCGTGGTGAACTCGAACAGTGCGCCCCCGACCAGCAGGAGCAGTGAGATCCGCTCCAGCGCATGCGCGAGGGATCGCACGGGCGGCAGGGTGAACAGCCTCGGCAGGACCGACCACAGCTTTGCCAGCAGTACGGGGATCAGCGCGATGCCCAGGGTGACGTGGACGCCTTGGGTCAGCCGGTAGAGCCAGGGCGGGTCGGTCGGCCAGGCGAAGAGGTAGAAGCCGAGCAGGCCCTTGTCCGGGGTCATGTCGTTCACCGGCGACAGGCCGGGGTTGTAGGCCGCGTACGACACAAGGCCCGTGGTGAAGAGCACCGTGATCCCGCCGAGCAGCACGATACCGAGCACGGAGGTGAACCAGGGGCTGCGCAGCGGGCTGCGCCAGAAACCGGGAGAGGTGGGGAGTCGATAGTCGCGCATGTCCCGACCGTAGGCCGGGACGGGCCGAGGAAGGGGCCCGCAACACATGACGAAACGCTGACGTCCAGGCTCACCGAAGCCTCATCTGGTCCTCCCCGGCCTAGCGTGCCGGTGTGAACCGCGATCTTCTCCGCGACCTGTCCGCGGCCCTGGCCGCAGCGCTGCTCATCACGACGGCGGCTGTGATCGGCACCGTCCTCGAACACCGTTACGGAAGCCTTCATGTCAGCTGGCCGCCGCTGTACGGCCATTGGGAGCCGCATGTCGGCCCCGGCACCCCCGCAGCGATCACGGTGGCCCTCGTCGTGGTCGTGTACGGGCCGCTCCTCGCCGCCCGGCTGCCCTGGCGCGCGCTGCTGTGCGCTGCCTGGGGCACCGCCATGGCGTGGACGTTCTCGCTCGCCCTGGTCGACGGATGGCAGCGGGGAATCGCCCGGCGGCTCACGACCAGGTACGAGTACCTCCAGGTCATCGACCCCGTCAACCGCTTCCACGACATCCCGGCCGCCCTGCGGGACTTCACTCACCACATCCTGATCCACTCACCCGACGCCTGGCCCGCGCACGTCGCCGGGCATCCCCCCGCGGCCACCCTCACCTTCGTCCTCCTCGACCGGATCGGGTTGGGCGGCGGGGCCTGGGCGGGCGTCTGGTGCATCACCGCCGGGGCGACAGCGGCGGTGGCGGTCCTCATCACCGTACGAGCGCTGTCCGGGGAGGCGCTCGCCCGCCGCGCCGCGCCCTTCCTGGCCCTGGCCCCGGCCGCCGTGTGGATGGGCACCTCCGCTGACGGCTACTTCGCGGCGGTCGCCGCCTGGGCCGTCGCATTCCTCGCCCTCGCCGTCACGGGACACCGGCCACGTGCGACAGGTCTCGCCTCCGGACTCCTCTTCGGCCTCACCGCGTATCTCTCGTACGGGCTGACCCTGTTCGTGGTGATCGCCGCCGGCGTCCTGCTGCTCGGCTCCCGACGACTGCGCCCACTCCCGTACGTCCTCGCCGGATTCGTCGTCGTCCCGGCCGTCTTCACGATCGCGGGCTTCAACTGGTGGGAGGCGTATCACCTGCTGGTCACCCGCTACTACCAAGGAGCCGGCGGTATCCGTCCTTACGGCTACTGGGTGTGGGCGAACCTCGCGTGCACGGCGCTCGTCGTGGGCCCGGCGACGGTGGCCGGACTGCGACGAGTCGGCGCGTCTCCCGTCCGTCAGGGCGTTCGCACGTGCCTGCGCCGCTGCGCCCCCGAACCCCGCCTCGCCCTGCTCGTCCTCGCCGCTCTGCTCGCGCTCCTCGCAGCCGACCTCTCCGGCATGAGCAAAGCGGAAACAGAACGCATCTGGCTGCCCTTCGCGATGTGGCTTCTCCCCGCCTGCGCGTTCCTGACCCGACCCCGCACCTGGCTCACCGCACAGGCTGCTCTCGCCCTGCTCCTCAACCACCTGCTGCTGACGGGATGGTGATCATGGAGACCCGGCTCGAGCCTCCGCGGAGGAGCGTCACCGGTCACCGCTTCTCCGGACGGATCTTCCGGCCCTCGCCGTCAGCGCCACCCCCTACTGCGCACACGGCACCGCTCTGGTTTGTGCGAGGGGAGGCAGGCAGGGGCTCGCGACGCAAACGGGCGTCAAGGTCTTACGAAACGCGGACGTCGGGGCGGCCCTGCTGCACGGCAATGGAGCCGGTGGGAAGCTGGGGGCATGCAGCAGCCGCACGAATCCCCTGACTCCGGACCTGCTCCCCGTGGGCAGGGAGGTACGACCCGCGTCCTCGTCGTGGACGACGACCCCACCGTCTCCGAGGTCGTCTCCGGCTATCTGGACCGCGCCGGGTACCAGGTGGACGTAGCCGGGGACGGGCACTCCGCGCTCACGCGGGCCGCCGCGCACTGGCCGGACCTGGTGGTGCTCGACCTGATGCTGCCCGGCATGGACGGCCTGGAAGTGTGCCGCCGGATACGTGCCCGCGGGCCCGTGCCGGTCATCATGCTCACCGCCCGAGGCGACGAGGGCGACCGGATCCTGGGCCTGGAAGTGGGTGCCGACGACTACGTAACGAAGCCCTTCAGCCCCCGTGAGCTGGTCCTGCGGGTCGAGTCGGTACTGCGCCGGACCCGGCCCGCCGTCGAGGCTCACCCCGTGCGCGCGGCAGGTGTCACCGTCGACCCGGCGGCCCGCCGCGCCACCAAGAACGGCGCCGAGCTCAGCCTCACACTCCGCGAGTTCGACCTCCTCGCCTTCCTCCTGCGCAACCACGGCCGCGCCTACAGCCGCGAAGAGCTGATGCGCGAGGTGTGGGGCTGGGACTTCGGCGACCTGTCCACCGTCACCGTCCACGTCCGCCGGCTGCGGGGCAAGGTGGAGGACGACCCGGCCCGGCCCCGGCTGATCCAGACGGTGTGGGGAGTGGGCTACCGCTTCGATGCCACGCCCTGCGAGGAGGCGGTCTGACCATGCGCGACACCCTCCTCATCGCCCTCTTCGCCTTCCTCGGCGCCGCCCTGGCCGGGCTGCTAGGGGCGGGTGTGCTGTGGCTGATCCGGCGCCGCTCGCTGACCGCGTCCCTCGCCGTGGTCGCCGCCGTGGCCGTGACCGCCATGCTCGCGGGGACGCTGGCCGTGGCGTGGGCGATGTTCCTGTCCTCGCACGACCTGACCGTCGTCACCATGGTTGTCGCGATGGCGGCGGTCGTCTCCCTGGCCACCGCGCTGCTGCTGGGCCGCTGGGTCGTCGCCCGCAGCCGGGCGCTCACCGCCGCCGCCCGTTCTTTCGGCGACGGCGGCCACTTCTCGGCTCCCAACGGCCCGGTGACCGCCGAACTCGCCGCGCTCAGCGAGGAGTTGGCCGCCACCAGTGCGAAGCTGGCCGAGTCCCGCGATCGCGAGCGCGCCCTGGAGGCATCGAGACGGGAACTGGTCGCGTGGATCTCGCACGACCTGCGCACTCCCCTCGCCGGGCTGCGCGCCATGTCCGAGGCCCTGGAGGACGGCGTGGCCGCCGACCCCCACCGCTACCTTCGCCAGATGCGCACGGAGGTCGAACGCCTCAACGGCATGGTGGGGGACCTTTTCGAGCTCTCCCGCATCCACGCCGGGGCGCTCGCCCTCTCCCCCTCCCGTATGTCGGTGTACGACCTGGTGGGCGACGCCCTCGCGGGAGCGGACGCCCTCGCCCGCGAGCACGGGGTGTGGCTGGTCGGCGACCGCGTCGAGCCGGTGCCGGTCGAGGTGGACGGCAAGGAGATGAGCCGAGTACTGGGCAACCTGCTGGTCAACGCGATCCGCCGGACACCCTCAGACGGTACCGTCGCGGTCACCGCCGAGCGCTTCTCCGACGGAGTCGTCCTGTCCGTCACCGACGGATGCGGCGGCATCCCCGAGGAGGACCTGCCGCGTGTCTTCGACACCGGTTGGCGCGGTACCCATGCCCGTACTCCTCCCGCCGGTGCGGGCCTCGGCCTGGCCATCGTCCGGGGCATCGTGGAGGCCCACCGGGGTCAGGCCGCCGTACGCAACGTCCCCGGCGGCTGCCGCTTCGAAGTGACGCTTCCCCTGGCCGAGGCGTGATCACGCCCATGAGACGGTGCTCGGCGGAGTAGCCGCCTGGGCGGTCGCACTCCGCGAGCGTGCCCTCGAACACAACGCGGTCGGGATCGGTCTTGCCCAGCACCTTGAGCAAGCCCGTGCACGGTCAGCGAGCAGGTTGGTCACCGTGGTGCTGTTGGCGTGGAGGAATGAGGGCACCACCATGACGGTCGTACGCTTCCTGCGCTGCTGCTTGGTCAGGGCTGTGGGGTGCTGCCCATCTCGGCGGCGAAGATCACGGGGTCGCTGTCGAACCCTCGGACCATCTCGTGGAACTCCCACGTTCCGGAGGCGTCCCTGGTGAATTCCGCGACCGTCGCGGCGGTGTAGCCGGAGAGCTGTGCGAAGTCGTCCTTCAGCAGCTCCCTGTACCCCTCGACAACCAGGACTCCGGCGTTCGATATGGCACCGAAGGTTTTGGGGCCGCTGTTCTGGTGGATCGCCACACCGACCACCACCCGTGCGAAGGAGGAAGCGAGGCGATCGAGCTCCAGGGTCATCGCTTCGACGTAGCCGAGGCCCTGGCCGGTCTGACTGTGCCGGCTCATGTTGATGGTGCCGTCCGGTGAGCGGCTGTCGAAGTGGACGATGTACACCGGACTCCCGAAGGGGGCGTCCGCCGAGTAGGTGGCGGCGATGATGTCGAGATGATGGGGTGGCTGACCCCAGGGACTCGGGTCCCATTTGAGCCGTATCTCGGCTTTCCCGACGCCGTGGCTGTCGCTGCTCACCGATTTGCTGCCTCTCTCATTTCAAGCCACCTCGCGATGGCACTTGCATGAGCAAGTATGGCTCTCGGCCATCCTGCTGAAGCCATGCGCGGCAGCTCGCGATCGGGCTCGCCCTGCTGTGGACGGTGGAGGCGTTTGGAGGATCCCTCCAGAGCGTCGCGGACGATTTCTGCGGTAGTAGCGTTCGACGAGGAGGTGGGACGCCTCCCGCTCCCGCCCCCCTGGCCGACGGCGCGACGGCGCGACGGCGCGACGGCGCGACGGCGCGACGTAAGGATTCCGTCATCAGCCGCGGGGTGGGGGACGGCCGCCCGTGCCCGTTGAATGGGAGCGCAACAGGAAAATCTCAAGGAGGCGAGCGGGGATGGGGCGCGTGCGGAAGGCAGTGACCGGGCCGTGGGTCATCGCGGTTGTGGTGGTGGCGGTCGGGGCAGTCGGCTTCGGGCTGTACTGGTTCCAGCCCTGGAAGCTGTGGCAGGACGAGACCGTCCAGGAGGCACTGCCCGGGGTCGTGGAGGTGTCCGCTCCTCCTGCGGCGGCGCCCTCGGAAGAGACCTTCGCGCCGCCCTCCCCGGCTACCGGTCCGCAGGTGCTGGCCAGTGGTGAGCTGATCAGCCACGAGCATGCGACCTCGGGCGCGGTGAAGCTCGTACGGCTGGCTGACGGCTCCCATGTCGTCCGGCTGGAGAACCTCGACACCAGCAACGGACCGGACTTGCGCGTCTGGCTGACCGACGCGCAGGTGAAGCCGGGGGAGGCGGGGTGGCATGTCTTCGACGACGGGAAGTACGTCAGCCTCGGCAAGCTGAAGGGCAACAAGGGAAGCCAGAACTACGCCCTGCCCAGGGACGTGGATCCGTCGAACTACCGCAGCGTGAGCATCTGGTGCGACCGTTTCGACGTGTCGTTCGGCGCCGCCGAACTCGCCCGAGTCTGACAGCGGTGCGGCCATTTCTCGCCACGTCGGTACTCAGCCCAGGGCATCGAGGGCGGCCAGGACATCGGCGGGTTCGGCGCGCTTGGTGTAGTCCGTGTCGACGAGGGCCCAGCGGATGACGCCCTCGCGGTCGATGACGTAGGTGGCGGGCAGCGGCAGGGTGCGCGGGTGTCCGCCGTTGACGCGCTGGAGGTCGGAGCCGAGCTTGGCGTAGACGGTTGCGACGTCGTCGGGGAGGTCGAAGGCGAGGCCGTACTGCTTGGCGGTGTCGGAGCCGACGTCGCTGAGGACGCTGAAGGCGAGCTGGTGCTTCTCCGCCAGGGAAAGGGACTCGTCGGGGACCTGCGGGGAGACCGCGACGAGGCGTGCGCCGCGTGCGGTGATCTCGTCGTGGTGCTGCTGGAGGGCGCGCGCAGGGCGATGTTGCAGTACGGGCACCAGGCGCCCCGGTAGAACGTCAGGACGACGGGGCCGGTCTTGACCAGGTCGGCCAGGCTCACGGGGTTGCCGGTCGCGGACGGCAGGTGGAAGAGAGGGGCCTGTGCGCCGACGGCCAGTGCGCGGTCGGCCTGACCTGAGTCGGCTGGTTCCTGGCCGGCCCCGCTGCATGATCTGCCGTATGTCGGCGGGGATCTGCTGCCGACGGGCTGTGTAGAAGGCGTGCAGCTCGGCGTTGAGGGTCGTCGGAAGGGTTCCTCCTGGGGGCCGGTCAGTGTCCAGGACGTCGTGACGGCGACCGGCCTGAACCGCTCCAGCCTCTACGACACCTTCGGCGGCAGGCAGGAGCTGTACCGCGCCGCACTGCGCCGGTACGTCGAGCAGCGCTCCCGGCCGGCGTTCAGCCGCCTGGCGGGAGACGGCCGCGGCCTGCCCGCCGTCCACGAATTCTTCGCAGCGCTGATCGAGGCCCGTTGCTCCGGCGCGTACGCCCGCTGGGGCTGCATGGTCTCCAACGCTCACGCCGGCGGCGAGAACGGTGACCCCGACATCCGGGTCGTCCTCGAACGGCACCATGGGGAGCTACGGGAGGCGCTGCGCACGGCGCTCGTCGCCGCCGAGGCCAAGGCTCAGCTCAAACCCGGCACCGATCCCGGGGCCGCGGCCGACCTGTTGGCCTTGCTCGCCTACGGAGTGAATCTGCGCTCCCGTGCAGGCGCCGACGCCGGGGAGCTGACGAGGACGGTGACCGGGGCCCTCGACGCGCTGGGGGCCGCGTAGCCGGGCCGTGCGGCATGCCGCGTCGGCGGGGTTGGGGCTCGAGGTGAGTGGACACGGGCGCATCGAGGGCTGGGGGACGGCTGTGGACGTCGTACGCGCTGTCGGCGGCAGGCCGTGGCGGCGGGCGGTGTCAGACGTCTTTGGCCGGCCAGTCCAGAAGCCGGGCGCCGATCACGGCCGTCTGGAGCATGTAGCGGTGGGTCGGGTCGGCGGGGTTGGCGCCGGTGAGTTTGTGGATGCGCTCCAGGCGGTAGGTCAGGGCGCGCACACTGAGGGTGAGGCGGCGTGCGGCCTCGGCGGCCACACAGCCGGAGTCGAAATACGCGGTGAGGGTGTCCAGGAAGGGCTGGGCGCCGCCGCGGGCGCTGGTGAGCGGTCCCAGGGTGTCGGCGACGAGGTCGGCCATGGCTTGGCGGTCGCGGGTGAGGACGGGGTAGACCAGCAGGTCGGCGGCGCGCAGGACGGGGTCGTCGAGGTCGAGGCGCTCGGCGAGTTCCAGGGCGTTGAGAGCTTCCTCGTAGGACTGGACGACGCCCCCGGGGCCGGGTTGGGGCCGGCCGATGGCGACCCGGCCGCCGTGGGTGGCGGCGTGCGCCTGCTTGGCGAAGTAGGCGAGTACCTCGTCCTGGTGGCCGGGGGCGACGCACAGCAGGCGGCCGTCCTTGGTGGTGAGCAGGATGCTGCGGTCGCCGAAGCGGGAGATGAGCGCCCGTTCCACCTGCTGGGGCACCGGGTCGCCCTCGTCGTAGGTGGCGGGGCCCTGCGCGACGGCGACGGCGTGCGCGTGGGACAGGCGCAGGCCGAAGCGTTCGGCGCGCTCGGCGAGGCGGCCGAGGTCGCTGCGGCCGTAGAGGAGGTCGTCGATGAACTCGCGGCGGGCGGCCTCTTCTTGGCGTACGGCGACAAGCTGGGCGCGTTCGTAGCCTTCGGCGAAGGCGTCGATGACCTGCTGCACGGCGGCAAGTGCGTCGTCGGCGGAGCCGGGTGAACCGGGCCAGGCAGTGCGGGCGGTGGTCAGATGCGCGCTGACGAGGGCGCGCAGGCCGTGGCCGGCCTCGGCGGCCTGCTCGCCCAGGGCGCGGCGGGAGGCGATCTCGTCCCGGGTGAGGCGTCGCCCGGTGGCCGACACCTCGGCCAGTATCTCGGCGTAACCGTCCAGATACTGCTCGGGAAGTGCCCGGTCCGTCATGTAGTCCCCCCGGATTCTTGACGCGCCGGTGACGGTTCCTTAGCGGCCACCGGCATGCAGACCCTAATGAACACTGCCGGGAACCGGCAATGCGCGGCCGGGATCGGATCGTGCAGCATGGCTCGTGGGGAGCGCGGCGGACGGTTCCGGTGCCGGACACCGGCAAATGCCCGGCACCGAGCCCGGAACGACCGCGCGCCGTCGGAGACGACAGATGCGCGCCGCGTGCGAGAGGGGGATCAGGAGATGCGGACATTTCTGGTAGCGGCCACGGGCCTGCCCACGATCCTGCTGACCGCCGCGCTCGTCGTGGTCGTCTGCTTCTGGCTCCTGGCCGCCGGCGTCGCCGGCGCCGGCACTTTCGACACGGACGTGGACCTTCGGGCGTGGCGTATGGGCGGGGTGCCCGTGGCGGTCGCCTTCTCCGTGCTGACGGTGCTCGCCTGGTCCTTGAGTGTCGGCGCGACGGTCGTGGTTGCCGTGTTGGCGCCCCTCGGGCTTGTCGCCGGGCTGCTGCGCATGGTCGTGCCCGTGGGAGCTCTCCTGGTCGCCTGGGCCACGACCTGCCTGATCGTGCGGCCGTTGCACCGCCTCTTCCCGGATGAACCCGCGCCGTCCGGGCTGAGCGAGGCTCGCACGGGCGGCGGCACCGGGCTACGAAGTGCCGGGAGCCGCGATCCCCATGGGAGCGCGTCCCGTGTCGCCGTGCACCAGCCGCGGGACCCCACCGCCTGAACCCCGACGCCGCCGGATCTCACCTCCGGCCTTCTTCCTCACGCTCAACTCCCTTACGCCTCAAGGACGTATGCCATGGTTGCCATGCTCGTGGGCATCGGCGTGCTCGTCGCCGTCTGCCTGCTCGTCGTACTCGTCGTCTCCCAGCTGTTCCGCAAGGTGGAGCAGGGCAAGGCGCTGATCGTCTCCAAGCTGCGGAAGGTCGACGTGACCTTCACCGGGCAGGTCGTTCTGCCGGTGCTGCACAAGGCCGAGGTGATGGACATCTCGGTGAAGGCCATCGAGATCACCCGGGCCGGCAAGGACGGGCTGATCTGCCGGGACAACATCCGCGCCGACATCCGGATCTCGTTCTTCGTCAAGGTCAACAAGACGGTGGAGGACGTCGTCAAGGTCGCCCAGGCGGTCGGGACCGCCCGGGCGAGCGACCAGAAGACGCTGCAGGAGCTGTTCCACGCGAAGTTCTCCGAGGCGCTGAAGACCGTCGGCAAGCAGCTGGACTTCACCGACCTGTACACCAAGCGCGAGGAGCTGCGGTACCGGATCATCGAGGTCATCGGCGTCGACCTCAACGGCTACCACCTGGAGGACGCGGCGATCGACTACCTGGAGCAGACACCGCTGACCCAGCTCGACCCGGCCAACGTCCTCGACGCCCAGGGCATCCGCAAGATCACCGAGCTGACGGCCGTGGAGCACGTGCGTACCAACGAGGCCCAGCGCACCGAGGAGAAGGAGATCACCCGGCAGAACGTCGACGCCCGTGAGGCCATCCTGGAGCTGGAGCGCCGGCAGGCGGACGCCGAGATCAAGCAGCGCCGGGAGATCGGCACGGTACGGGCGCGGGAGGAGGCCGAGACCGCGCGGGTGGTGGAGGAGGAGCGGCTGCGGTCCCAGGGCGCGTTCCTGAAGACCGAGGAGCAGCTCGGCATCCAGCGGGAGAACCAGGCCCGTGAGGTCGCCGTCGCGGCGAAGAACCGCGAGCGGGTCATCGCCATCGAGAACGAGCGCATCGAGAAGGACCGGCAGCTCGAGGTCATCGCGCGGGAGCGGGAGACGCAGCTGACGCAGATCGCCGCCTCCAAGGAGGTCGAGGCGGAGAAGCGGGAGATCGCCGAGGTCATCCGCGAGCGGGTGGCGGTGGACCGTACGGTTGCCGAGCAGGAGGAGGCCATCAAGAAGCTGCGGGCCGTGGAGGAGGCCGAGCGCGGTCGGCAGACGGTGATCATCGCCGCCGAGGCCGAGGCACAGGAGAAGCTGGTCAAGGACATCAAGGCCGCCGAGGCCGCCGAGCAGGCTGCCGTTCACCGCGCCGCCGAGGAACTCACTCTGGCCGAGGCCCGGTTGAAGAGCGCCGACCTCGACGCGCAGGCCAAGCTGCGCCTCGCCGAGGGCATCCAGGCTGAGACCGCCGCCGAGGGCCTGGCTGCCGTCCAGGTGCGGGACAAGGAGGCCGAGGTCATCGAGAAGGCCGGCCGCGCTGAGGCGGAGGCGACCCAGGCCAGGCTGCGTGCCGAAGCCGACGGTGCGCGCGCCAAGGCGCTGGCCGAGGCGGAGGGCATCGGCGGGAAGCTGAAGGCCGAGGCCGCCGGTCTCACCGAGAAGGCGGCCGCGATGGCCGCCCTGGACGACGCGTCCCGTGGTCACGAGGAGTACCGGCTGCGCCTGGAGGCCGAGAAGGACATCCGGCTCGCCGGGCTGGACGTGCAGCGCCAGGTCGCCGAGGCACAGGCCACGGTGCTGGCCACCGGGCTGGAGAACGCCGACATCAACATCGTCGGCGGGGACTCGGTCTTCTTCGACCGGCTGGTGTCCTCGATCGCGCTCGGCAAGAGCGTCGACGGTTTCGTCCAGCACTCCGAAACGGCCCAGGCGCTCGCCAAGCCCTGGCTGGAGGGCACCTCCAGCTTCACCGACGACCTCAGCCGCATGCTCGGCTCGGTCTCCACGGCCGACGTGCAGAACCTGACCGTCTCCGCCCTGCTCATGAAGCTCATGAACAACGGCGGTGCGAACGCCGGACAGTTCCGGCAGCTCCTGGACAAAGCCGGTGAGCTGGGCCTCGCCGACACCTCGCTGACCGCTCTCAACGGCAGCGTCAGGGCCTGACCCTCGCCGGGGCCTGACCGGCATGCCAGGGCCCGAGCTGCCGCCACGGCCCGACCCCCGGCCCGTGGTCCGGAGCTGCCGCACAGGGGACGGCAGCTCCGGACCACGTTTCTCCGACACCCGAGAGGGACCCCATGATCACCGGGACCACCGGTCTGGACGCCGGCACCTACGAGGTGCTGCGCGACCGGCTCAATGCGCAGGCCGACGAGCTCGCCCGCCGCGCCGAGGCGCTCAACGTCCGCCGGACCGAGGAGTTCGGCTCCGCCCGGCTGGAGCTGACGAGCACCGAGCGGCTGCGCACCGAGCACGCCTGCGTGCCCCGCGACATCGTCGCCGTCGGCGACACGCTGCTCTTCGGCCACAACGTCTTCCTCGGGTTCCCCGGGCTCAAGCCGGAGACGACGGTGGCCGACGTCTTCGCGCTGTACGACCGCGACCTGAGCCGCCTGCCCGAGGACGCCGTGCCGGGTCTGCTCGACGACCCCGCCTTCGTCCGGGAGTTCGCCGCCCTCCACCGCTACTACCGCCAGGCCCACCTCCTGCAACTACGCCGTGTCGAAGGCAAGTTGCTGGCCGTCTTCCAGACAGGCGAGAAAGCCGGCGACATCCGCGTGCTGCGCTGGACCCTGTCCGACGACGGCCGCGTGTCCTTCCTGGACGCGCGCGGCGAGCGCGACCACGTCCTCCCGCCCTCCCACGACTTCGCATGGACGCGGACGACCCGCGAGCACCACGTCCTCGGCCGCCACCCACACGTCTCCATCGAGGACGAGGTCTTCGTCGAGACCATCGGCGGCACCTTGACCGTCAAGACCGAGAACAACACCGAGACAGGCGAAGGGACGTACGCCGAGCCGGTCGCCGAGCCGCTGCAGTCCCTTGCCGACGCGGACATCGCGTACGCGCGCGTCGGCGCCCTCATCCTGTTGGACGTCCTCCCCTACAAGGAGGACGACCACCGCTACCTGGTCTTCAACACGCTCACGAAGAGCGTCGTCCGCCTCGACGGCACAGGGCAGGCGTGCCGTCGCCTGCCCGAGGACCAGGGCATCGTCTTCCCCGGCGGATACTGCCTGGCCACAGACAGGTACAAGACGTTCGACGGGCTCGACACCGAGGAACTGGAATTCGAGCGAGTGGTCCGCTCACCCAATGGCGAGGATGTTCTCTTCGCCTTCCACGCGCAAGTGGAAGGCCGCAGTCTGCTGCTGCCCTACAACATGATCCGCAAGGAGGCCGCCACCCCGCTGTCCTGCCACGGCTGGGCCCTCTTCGACGACGGCACGCTGGCGGTCCTGCGCGCAGACAACGACGAACCGCAGCGCGTCCACCCCGTCCAGCTGTGGAACTCCCCGTACGTCTCCGACACCCACGCCGCCGCCCAGCCGGTAGGCACCGGCCCGCTCGCCCGTGTCGGCAACGCCGACCTCGTGCGCGGCATCTCCGACTGCCTGTCCATCACGCGCGCCGTCACCGAGACCACCCCGACGAGCGAGGTGTACGAGGCACTGGCCGCCGCCTGCGTCCGGGCCACCGACGCCTACCACTGGCTGAGCGAGCCCGAGCTCGGAGATCTGCACGAGCCGCTCACCCAGGTGCGGACCACCACCGAGCAGGTGCTGGCCGAGTTCGAGACCGTCCAGGCCCTCACCCGCCAGGCCGCCGACGCGCTGGCCGAAGCCGCCGCACGGGTAGCGGCGGTCGTTCGACGCCTGCGCGGCGAGGCCCCGCGCAGCGCCGCCGCCTGGGTGACCGGCCTGACCGAACTGTGCCACGCCCAGGGCCACCTGCTCACCCTCAAGGACATCCGGTACGCGGACACCGCCCGCCTCGACGAACTCGCCGCCGACGCCGAGTCCGACCTCGCCGCCTTCGGGCAGCGGGCCGTCGCCCACCTCGCGCGCGAGGACGCTTTCGCCGGCCATCAGGCCGACGTCGAGCAGTTCGTCGCCGACGCGGAGGCGATCGCCACCGTCGCCGCGGCCGCGCCCATCACCACCCGCCTCGACGAACTCGCGGACGGACTGCGCACCGTG
Organism: Streptomyces sp. NPDC050263; assembly: GCF_040655955.1. Classification (NCBI taxonomy): domain Bacteria; kingdom Bacillati; phylum Actinomycetota; class Actinomycetes; order Kitasatosporales; family Streptomycetaceae; genus Streptomyces; species Streptomyces sp. NPDC050263. Next base: position 18,067 of record NZ_JBFAKW010000076.1, read on the forward strand.
ACCGAGGTCGTCGCCGGCCTCGACATCGGCGACGCCACCGTCCGCACGGCCGTCCTGGAGCGGATCGCCGAGGTCCTCGGCGGCATCAACCGCGCCCGCGCCACCCTCGACGGCTGCCGCCGCGCGCTTCTCGACCGTGAGGGACGGGCCGAGTTCGCCGCCGAGTTCGCGCTGCTCGGCCAGGCCGTCATCGGCGCGCTCGCGGCTGCCGACAGCCCCGAGGGGTGCGACGAGCAACTCGCCCGCATGCTGGTGCGGGTGGAGAACCTGGAGGCGCAGTTCTCGGAGTCTGCCGATTTCGACGACTTCCTCGGCGAGCTGGTGGACAAGCGCGACGAGGTCCACGAGGCGTTCTCCGCCCGTAAGCAGACCCTCGCCGACGCCCGCGCCCGCCGCGCCGAGCGCCTGGCCGACTCGGCGAGGCGCGTCCTGCAGACGGTCGCCCGCCGCGCCGGCACGCTCGCCGACGCGGACGCGATCGCTGCGTACTTCGCCTCCGACCCGATGGCCGTCAAGGTCCGCCGTCTCGCCGACGAGCTGCGCGAACTCGGCGACCAGGTCAGGGCGGAGGAAATGGACGGCCGTCTGAAGGCCGCCCGCCAGGAGGCCGCTCGTGCCCTGCGCGACCGCACCGACCTGTACACCGACGACGGCCGCACCCTCCGACTGGGCAGCCACCACTTCGCCGTCAACACCCAGCCCCTCGACCTCACCCTTGTCCCGCACGGCGACACCCTCGCCTTCGCGCTCACGGGCACCGACTACCGCTCGCCGGTCAAGGACCCCGGCTTCGCCGCCACCCGGCCGTACTGGGACCGCCCGCTGCCGTCCGAGTCGCCCGAGGTCTACCGCGCCGAGCACCTCGCCGCCCGTCTGCTGGACGAACACGGCCCGACCGCGCTCGCGGAGGCCGACCTGCCCGCCGTCGTCCGGCAGGCGGCGGAGGCGGCATACGACGAGGGCTACCAGCGCGGCGTCCACGACCACGACGCGACCGCGATCCTCGCCGCACTTCTTCGCCTGCACGAGGACGCCGGCCTGCTCCGCCACGAGCCCGCCGCACGCGCGGCCGCCCATCTCTTCTGGGCGCACGGCACGACGGCCGAGGAGCGCGAGAGCTGGACCCGGCGGGCGGTATCGCTGGCGCGCGCCCGGGACACGTTCGGGCTCGCGCCCGCCATCGACGACCTGTGGGCCGAACTCGCGGAGGCGATCGGCACACAAGCGGCGGCCGTCTACCTCTTCGAGGAGCTGACGAGCGGGCCCGACGGCTTCGTCATCAACGCCGGCACCCGCACGCTGCTCGACAAGTTCCGCCGTACGGTGGGCACCGCGGCCTACGACGACGACCTCGCCGTCCTCACCGACCCGGCCGCACGCAGGCAGCTGGTGGAGGCGTGGCTGACCTCGTACACCACCGCGACCGGCACGGAGACCACTTCTGGTGACCTGGCCGAGGCGGTGGCCGCAGAGCTCTGCACGGACCTGCCCCGCTACGAGTGCGACGCGCCACTGACCCAGCGCGTTGAGGGGCTGCTGGGTGCCCACCCGCGCATCAGCGGCCGTAGGCTCACCATCCGCGTCGACGAATTCCTCGCCCGCACAAGGGAGTTCCGCGAGCGAGAAGTCCCTGCCCACCGCGCCTACCAGCGGCGCCGTGCGGCGTTGGTAGGCGCCGAGCGCACCCGCCTCCGCCTGGACGAGTACCGGCCGGCGGTGATGTCCGCGTTCGTGCGCAGCAAGCTGATCGACGAGGTGTACCTGCCGCTGGTCGGAGACAGCCTCGCCAAGCAGCTGGGCACCACGGGCGAGTCCAAGCGCACCGACACCGGCGGCCTCCTCCTGCTCATCTCACCACCCGGCTACGGCAAGACGACCCTCATGGAGTACGTCGCCGACCGCCTCGGCCTGATCCTGGTCAAGGTCGACGGACCCGCGCTCGGCCGTGCGGTGACCTCCCTCGACCCGGCAGAGGCTCCGAACGCGACCGCCCGCCAGGAGGTCGAGAAGATCAACTTCGCGCTGGAGGCCGGCAACAACACACTGCTGTACCTGGACGACATCCAGCACACCTCGCCCGAGCTGCTGCAGAAGTTCATCCCGCTGTGCGACGCCACCCGCCGCATCGAGGGCGTACGGGACGGCGAGCCGCGCACCTACGACCTGCGCGGCAAGCGCTTCGCCGTCTGCATGGCCGGCAACCCCTACACCGAGTCCGGCAGCCGCTTCCGCGTCCCCGACATGCTCGCCAACCGCGCCGACGTCTGGAACCTCGGCGACGTCCTGACCGGCAAGGAGGACGCGTTCGCGCTCAGCTTTATCGAGAACTCACTGACGTCGAACCCGGTCCTCGCTCCGCTCGTCGGCCGAGAGCGCACGGATATCGATCTACTGATCCGCTTGGCCGAGGGCGACACGACAGCCCGCGCCGACCGGCTGACCCACCCGCACGGCCCAGCCGAGCTGGAGCGGATCCTGGCCGTGCTGCGCCACCTGTTGACGGCCCGCGAGACGGTCCTGGCGGTGAACGCCGCGTACATCGCCTCGGCGGCCCAGGCCGACGCCACCCGCACCGAACCGCCCTTCCAGCTCCAGGGCTCCTACCGCAACATGAACAAGATCGCTCAGCGCATCCAGCCGGTCATGAACGACACCGAGCTGGCAGCGCTGATCGACGACCACTACCGGGCCGAGGCCCAGACCCTCACCGCCGGCGCCGAGGCCAACCTGCTGAAACTGGCCGAGCTGCGCGGCAGGCTCACCGGCGAACAGACGCTGCGCTGGGCGGAGTTGACGGCAGCGTACGTCCGCACCCAGACCCTCGGCGGACCGGACGACGACCCTCTCATCCGCGCGGTGGCCGCCCTCGGCCTGCTCGCCGACCGGGTCGCGGCCGTCGAGTCGGCGATCAACCACGCCGCCGGTCCACGCCACCTGGTCGCCAAGCCCACCGCCCGGCACGCGGTCCCCTTCGACCCGGGCCACGGGGGGTAATGAGCTGCCGCGCATCGGCACCGCTACCCCGAGAGCTGCCCGACGCGGGTACGACCTGCCGTCGGGCGCGTACGGGCACGGGCCTGGTCGTGTCGCTGCTCGTGCTGCCCTTCGCTGTCGGCGGCATGGTCCGGTCGGGTGCGGCAGCGGGGCTCGTGACTGGTCCCCTCGCCTTCCTGCTGTTCGTCGAGCTGTGCGCGGAACGCCCGCCGACGCGCTGCTCGTCGGCCGGAATGACCGCACGGACCCTGACAGGCATACGCTCCGTCGACCTGAGCCGCACAGCGAGTGTCCGACTGCAGACTGCGCCGCACTCCCGTGCCCTGGAGCAGGGCACGCCGCGGTGCGGCATGCCGATGCCGGAGCGTTCGGACAGACGGACCGACGCCGAGGTGTGCCGGAGATCCTGTGCGCTTCAGACCTGGAGCAACCGACACACGCGCGTGGCTCACATCGCGGTCACGTGGTGCTCAACGCCCCCGCAGCGCCCAGCAGTTCGTGCAGGAGGTGCGAGGCCGTGATCACGCCCAGCAAGCGGGTCCTGCCTTGCTCCCGGCCGCCCGGTCCGGCTTTCACCTTCTCGGCGACCGCCACCAGGGGGCTGCGTACCTGCGCCATCAGCGCGGCCACCTCCAGCGCGGTGTCGTCGGGGTCGGCGATCGGCGGCGGGGCCGCCTTGCTGGACAGGCAGTCCCCGACACGGCGGCCCGCCAGCGCCTGGCAGAGCCGGTCGGCGTGCTTCTCGTCGACGACGGCGGCGAGGGCCGGGTCCTCGACGACGTAGGCGGGCACCAGCACTTTGATCATCTGGGAGGCGGGAAGGATCGCCTTCGGCTCGCCCCGCTCGTCCAGTACCAGCAGGCCCGGCAGCTTGTGCTCGGCCATCAGCCGGGCAGCGTCCATGGCGTCGCTGTCGACGCTCACCGTTTCGTATTCGACCGCCAGGTCACGAGCGCGCACGGCGGGGCTCCTCTTCCACTGGAAATGTTCCTGTGCTCAGCCTCATACGGTTTCGGGGCGCGGGCCAGGTCATTGACGCGGAACATACGCAGCAGCCCTGTCCGAACACGCATCACTCGACTCCGGTCACCCACCGTGGTCCGACTGGGTCCGGGCGGCCGAGGTCCTGGCGTCCGTCTCGCCGGGGTGCACCCGAACTCACCATGGTTGCCCGCCGCTGCCGGGTGCCTCCTCGACTGCCTGAGAGCACCTCCGGATCAGGCCAGTGCGAAGTAGCGCAGCCACACGTACCCCGCCGACAGCGCCACGGTGACGACGGTGACGACCAGGCCGTACTTGGTGAACTGCCAGAAGGAGATGGGCTGCCGGTTGCGTTCGGCGATGCCCAGGACGACCACGTTGGCACTCGCGCCGATCGCAGTGGCGTTGCCGCCGAGGTCCGCGCCGATGGCCAGGGCCCACCACATGACGTGGTCGCCCGCCCCGCCCATCGACTGCACGAGGTCGCTGGTGATCGGCGCCATCGTCGCGACGTAGGGGATGTTGTCCACGATGCCGGACAGCACGGCCGACGCTGTCAGCAGCAGCATCGAACCACCGAGTTCGTTGTCGCCGATGGCGTCGGCGAGGGACTTGGAGACCTCGCCGATGACGCCGGTCTCGATCAGACCGCCGATCATGATGAACAGCCCGGCGAAGAACGCGAGGGTGGGCCATTCAACCTCGGTCAGGACCTCGCCGGTCTCCACGGCGGACACCGCGATCAGCAGGCCGGCGCCCAGCAGCGCGACGACACTGGGCTCGTAGTGCAGCACCGGGTGGAGCACGAAGCCGACGACGACCAGGGCGAGCACCACGAGCCCCTGGACGAGCATCCGGGGGTTCTTGATGACCTCGCGCTCCTCCAGCGCCATGACCTCCTCGGCGCGTGCCTCGTCGTAGACGAAGGACCTGCGGAACAGGAAGCGGCACAGAGCGACGAGCACCACGACCAGGATCGCGGAGAGGGGAGCGAGGTGGACCAGGAAGTCGTTGAAGGTCAGGCCCGCCCGGCTGGCGATGATGATGTTGGGCGGGTCGCCGACCAGGGTCGCGATGCCGCCGATGTTGGATGCGAACACCTCGGCGATCAGGAAGGGGGCGGCGGGCAGCCCGAGGCGCTCGCAGACCAGCAGGGTGACCGGGGCGATGAGCAGGACCGTGGTGACGTTGTCGAGCAGCGCCGAGGCCATGGCTGTGATCAGGATGAGCATGACCATCACGCGGAAGGGTCTGGCCCGTGCCCGTTTCACCGACCAGATGGCCAGATACTCGAACATGCCGGTCTTCTTGAGCACGCCGACGATCATCATCATGCCCATGAGCAGGAAGATGACGTTCCAGTCGACGCCGCTGTGCTCGGAGAAGAAGGCCGACTCGTCGTCGGTCGCGCCGATCGCCAGCATCAGCGCGGCACCGCCGAGGGCTGCCCCCACGCGGTGGATCTTCTCGCTGATGATCAGGGCGTAGGTCGCGACGAAGACGACGATCGCCGCCCAGCTCTGCCAGCCGTTCACGATCCTCCGATGAGTCGTTCCGTCAGGCGGGCGGCCGTCACGGCGCCTGCCGGCCAGGTTCGGTCGCCGTCGTGTTCGACGACGGTGACCAGTGGGGCGTGTCTGCGGGCCATGAGAGCCGCGATGTGCATGAAGCCGGCGTCCGGTCCGGCCGTCGGCCGGCGAAACCCGAGGCGCGGCAGCCTCTCCGAAGCTCTCGACTTCTCCACCAGGGCCTCAAGGGCCCGGGGGGTGCCCCCAGAGTAGGGGGACCCCCATCGCGGCCGTGGGCACGACGGCGTACGGCTGGTCGTCCCGGTCGACGACCAGCAGTGCGGGCAGCCTGTGCGGCCGACAGCAGGATTGCATCGGTGGCGCCGTCGTCTGTGGACACGTACGGGTACGGCTCGGCCAGTTCATGCGCCGACATGGCCGACCTCCTTGGTGGTACGGGAGGACTCGTCGCCGCCGGGTACGCCGGCGAGGTCCTCGACGTCGAAGAGACGGGCGATCGCAACGTCGGTGGAGCTGTGCGCGATGATCGAGAAGGCGATGCACACGGCGATGAGCGTGAACGCCTCCTCGCCCTGCGGGATTCCGGCCTGCAGCACCAGCAGCCCGTACACGACCGACGCGAAGCCCTTCGGCCCGAACCAGGCCGCGACCAGCTTCTCCCGCCGGTCGAATCGAGTGCCGAGCAGCGAGAGCAGCAGAGAGGCCGGGCGGATCAGCGCGATGGCTAGGACCACGGCGACGTAGCCGCCGAAGGACAGGTCCCCGAACAGCTGAGGCGTCAGCAGCGCGCCGAACACCAGCAGCGCCGCGAACTTCGCCAGCTCCGCCAGCGCCTCGCCGAGCGGCTCGAACGCCTCCTCCGCCTCCAGTGAGCGCGCGGTGAGCACCGCGCCCGCGGAGAACGCGGCCAGGTAGGGGTTGGCGTGCGTCAGGTGGCACGTCGCGTACAGGATCACGCCGACCGCCAGGGGCAGCAGCGGCTGCAGCTTGGGCTCGGCGCCCAGCAGCCGGAACCGCACGAGTTCGATCACCACGAACGGCAGGACGACACCGAACGCCAGCCCGAGGACCAGCTCGAGCGCGATCTTCCCCAGCGAAGCCTCGGCGTGCCCGGAGGTCGGCCCGGCCGCGGCGATCAGGATGAGCACGACCGGCAGAGCGAGCCCGTCGTTGATGCCGCTCTCCACGTTCAGCAGCTGCCGCAGCTTCGCCGGGACCTCCTTGCGTCCGACGATCGCCGACGCGAATACCGGGTCGGTCGGCGCCAGCACGGCGCCGACCAGGAACGAGGTCGTCCAGTCCAGGCCCACCAGGTAGTGCGTGATCAGCGCCATGCCGACGAACGCGAGCGGCATACCGAGTCCGAGGGCGCGGGCCGGGTTGCGCCAGTTGGCGCGCAGCTTGGGGAAGGAGACGTGCATGCCGTCGGTGAAGAGCACCGCGAACAGCGCCAGATCAGCCGTCACGGACACGATCTCGCTGTCCGGCGTGATGTGGATCAGCCCCAGGAAACCGTCACTGACGAGAGCGCCGCCGGCCAGGAAGAGAAACGACGTCGACAACACGGTCCGGGCGGCCAGACCTGACAGCAGCACCGCGATGAGCAGTGCCACTCCGAAGACCACGACGAGCACCATGACCCGAACCCCCGATCAGCGAAGAGACTTGTCCTCAAACGCCGACCAGGCTTCCCGGCACACCGCTGGGAACCATACACGTTCTTTACGCGGCACTGACAGGTCACCGGCGCGCACTCTGACAGGCCGGACACTGCCGGGTTCCGGAAAGACGTCTCGGCCGCCTAAAGATGCCGTTGTCCGCTCCGGCCGCCGACGCACGGGTGATGCCGATGCGGCGCAGGACCGACCGTGCTCGGTCGTTCGCACACGTACGACCAGCCGTGTGCCGCGCGCCCGGGCGGCACGAAGGGCCATGAGCAGCGCCGCCGCACAGCCGTCCGGACTGAGGTGGTTCACGCCGGCCGGGTGGCCTGGCCGACCGCCTGTTCTGTGCCCCTCTTCCGTGACTGCCTGACGACCCGTGGCACGAAAAAGGCAGCTGACGTGGGCAAACGCGTCGGTTCGCAGCGGTCCCGGGCCGCAGAGCGGAGCGGCTCCGCCGCCTCACCTCTCGTCGTCTCGTCGTCGAAGGCAGGCCCTCGCGCGATCAGTCAGGCGTGGCCGACGGCGTCCTGGTCGTCGATGGTCTCGTACGTGTCGGGCGGCGCAGGCGGCTTCTCCCGGGAGGGCGGGGCCGACCGCTGACGGCGCTGTCCCCGCAGACGGGTGGCCAGGGGGCCGAGGGAGGGTTCGATGCCGGCCGTGACGGCGAGCCCCGCGATCACGATGGAGAACTCGCCGCAGGCTACCGGGGCCCACCACAGCGGTATCGGGGAGAACCGGAAACGTCCGGCGAATCGGCCGAGCGTGGCTGATGCGCGCGGCCGACCCGCGGCCCGAGGCGGCGCGCGAACCTCATCACGGTGCTGATTCGAGGGCGATAAGGCCAAGGGCGACCGAGTCCGCTTCGCATGGAGGTGTGCGGGCCTCAGCAGCGGATAGAGTGTAAAGAACGCGTCAAGCGACGCGGGGTGTGCCGGGAAGTCTGGTCGGCGTGGAAAGGGGCCGTGGGCCCTCCGTCGCCGATGCCCGGAGGTCGCCTGTCATGGCTGATGCACCGCAGTCCCGTTCGCTGTTCCTCGGTGTCCTCCCGCTCCCGGAGCGGCAGGCCCTCGCCCGCGCTCTGCGGACGGAAACGGTGGGCGGCCTGATCCTGCTGGCCGCGGCGGTAGCGGCCCTGGTGTGGGCCAACAGCCCCTTCAGCGGTGCCTATGAACAGATACGCGACTTCCATTTCGGGATCCCGGTCCTCGGGTTGGACCTGTCTGTCGGGCACTGGACCGCGGACGGACTGCTGGCTGTGTTCTTCCTTGTCGCGGGGATCGAGCTGAAACGCGAACTCGTGGTCGGCGAGCTGCGAAGCCCGGCAACAGCCGTGCTGCCTGTCATCGCAGCCCTGTGCGGCATGGCGGTCCCCGCCGCCCTTTACGCGGCCACCGCCGGTCTCGGCGGCGGCCGTCTGGACGGGTGGGCGGTGCCGATGGCCACGGACATTGCTTTCGCCCTCGCTGTTCTGGCGGTCATCTCCACCCACTTGCCCGCGGCGCTGCGTGCGTTCCTGCTCACCCTCGCCGTCGTCGACGATCTCGGCGCGATCCTGGTGATCGCCGTCTTCTTCACCGCCGATCTCAACCCGTACGCGCTGGCCGGGGCCTTCACCGGTCTCGCTGCTTTCTACCTGCTTCAGCGGCTGAGGGTGACCGGCTGGTGGTGGTACCTCCCTCTCGGGATCACGACCTGGGCGCTGATGTACAACGGCGGCGTCCACGCCACAGTCGCCGGTGTCGCCATGGGCCTGCTCCTGCGCACCACCCTCGACGAGGGTGAGAGCGCATCGCCCGGCGAGCGCACCGGCCACCTGGTGCACCCTCTGTCCGCCGGCATCGCGGTCCCGTTGTTCGCGCTGTTCGCCGCAGGCGTCAGCGTCTCCACGGCTGCCCTGGGGGAGGTGTTCTCCAGCCCGGAGCCGCTTGGCGTGGTCGTGGGCCTGGTGCTCGGCAAGACGGTGGGGATCTTCGCGGGCACCTACCTCGCGGCCCGCTTCACCCGCGCCCGGCTCAACCCGGACCTGGCCTGGGCCGACGTGTTCGCTTCTGCCGCCCTGGCAGGGATCGGGTTCACGGTCGCCCTGCTCGTGGGCGAGCTCGCCTTCCCGCAGGCCGCGCTGGGTGAGCACGTCAAAGCCGCGGTCCTCATCGCCTCGCTGGCTTCCGCTCTCCTGGCCGCGCTGATGTTGCGCCGCCGTAACCGGCTCTACCGGCGCCTGTACGAGGAGGAGAACACCGACGCGGACGCCGACGGCATCCCGGACGTGTACCAGCGGGCCACTCCGACGCCGGCCGGTGCGGACCGGTCTGACGGGACGTCCGGCTGATGGCCGCCGACGCCTCGCTGCTGGCGCCCGCGATCGTGGCCGCCGCTCTCGTGATCAGAACAGCCCTCGGCGAGCTCAGGCACCCGGGCAGCGCCCGCGGACAGTGGGCCTTCGCCACCGACCGCCGCGGCCGTGGTCCTGCTCGGCCGGCACCAGGCCGGCCCCGCTGCGGCGGCCTGGGCCCTGCTCATCGGGGCGCTCACCGCCCATCTGATCCACCGCGACCGGAACCGCTCATGACCGCAGCGCCGACGACGGCCTCCGTCCCGGCCGCGCCGACCACCGGCCCCGAGGATGATCGGTCCCGAGGATGATCGGCGCCGCTCGCCCGAGTTGACCCGCCCCGCCCGCACACCCACCCACAGGAGCCCTGCCCCTATGACCTGGCATTGGATCGGTCTCGTCTTCTTCTCCCTCACCCTGCTGCCGGCCGGGCCGGCGTTGGTGAGCGGCCGGATACCGCACCGGCTGCGGCATCGGCTGGCCCCCCTTCGTCCGCGCGGCTGGGCCCTTCTCAGCCTCTACGCCGTCGCCCCCCTCAACACGATCCCGCGGCTTGCCGAGGCGCCGCCTGTGATCATCGTGGTGGCTACGGCCGCCGCAGGTGTGCTGGCCGCAGCAGGCAGCACGTACGCAGCCCTCGCTCCGCGCCGGGCCAGGGCGTCGCCCTGTGACCGGCAGGAGGCACGTGGGATGGCTGCGCGTCGTGACGGCGCAGACGGCCTCCCAGCGCGCTCCCGCCGGCACAGCGAGGCTCCCATCGGGAGCCTGCAGCCCGCTGGGGAACACATACACGTAAGGCAAGAAGTGGTTGAACCGCTGCTGCGCCGCGCCGACTTGTTGTCGCAGCTCCTGTGGGTCGGGTACGCACGTGACCTGCAGGGGAAGGAGACGCGGCAGTCCCGCGTATCCCTGATGGCTCGCGCTCCTTTTTCGTGCCCGGGGCGCTGTTCCTGGTCCCCAGGCTGCTGCCGGTGCACGGCCGGACGCCTGCCGCGCTGCCCGCGGTGTGGTTTGGGGACTGGTGGCCGGGACCTTGGCGACGACCGTCTCGGTGCCGTGGCTGATCGCCTCGCAGGGGAGAGCACCGTGCCGCGGTGAGTCGCAGCGGGACAAAGCGCGCATTCCGCGAGACGCTGCCGCCGGGACGGCGCGAAGGCGCCGCCTCCCCCGCCCCTGTCCGCTCTCCTCCTCGGAGTCCACCATGGCAGCACAGCCCGCCCCAACTGAGGACAGTTACCGCTTCGACGACCTGCGCGCGCTCTTCGTCAACTGCACGCTCAAGCCGTCCCCCCAGCTCAGCCACACCCAGGGACTCATCGACAAGAGCCGGGCGATCATGGATGCGCGTGGGGTGACCACGGACGAGATCCGTGCCGTCGACCACGACATCGCTCCCGGTGTACATCCGGACATGACCGAGCATGGCTTCACCGCGGACGCCTGGCCCGCGCTGTACGAGAAGGTGATGGCCGCGGACATCCTCGTGCTGGCCGGACCGATCTGGCTGGGCGACAACAGCTCGGTCACCAAACAAGTCATCGAGCGTCTCTACAGTTGCTCCAGCCTCCTCAACGCCCAAGGCCAGTACGCCTATTACGGGAGGGTCGGTGGCTGTCTGATCACCGGCAACGAGGACGGCGTGAAGCACTGCGCGATGAACGTCCTCTACAGCCTTCAGCACCTCGGCTACACCATCCCGCCGCAGGCGGACGCGGGCTGGATCGGCGCGGCGGGGCCCGGGCCCTCGTACCTGGACCCCGGTTCGGGCGGCCCGGAGAACGACTTCACCAACCGCAACACCAGCTTCATGACCTGGAACCTGATGCACATGGCGGCCCTGCTCAAACGCGCCGGAGGCATTCCCGCCCACGGCAATCAGCGCTCGGAGTGGGACGCCGGCTGCCGGCCGGGGGCGGACAACCCCGAGCACCGCTGAGCCGGACCGGGAAGTCCAGGGTTCTCGCCGATTCGACTACGGCCCGGCGCCCAAGCGGGCTCAGGAAACCACGTGCCACTGACTCGTCCCGGGTATCCGTCCCACACCTCGACCGCCGCGATACGAACTCTGTGGGCACCTCGATATGGTCCCACCGCCTGGGACACCCAACTCGCAGACCGGCTGAGGCAGGCGCACGCCGACGGCGAACTCGACGGATGCGTTGCCCCGGCGATGTGAGGGCAAGCAGCCGGAGGGCCGCGGGGTGTGGCCCCTCCCCGCGGCCCTCAGCCGAGCGTATGTGTGGGTCAGTGGCTGCGGGCGAGTTCGCCGCTGAGCGTTTCGTGGATCCGGGCGCTGGGCTCGTTCAGCCCGATGATCTCGACGCTCTTGCCGCGCTGGGCGTACTTGGTCTCGATGGCGTCCAGGGCGGCGACGGAGGAGGCGTCCCAGATGTGGGCGGCGGACAGGTCGATGACGACCTTGCCGGGGTCGCCTGAGTAGTCGAACTGGCCGACGAGGTCGTTGGAGGAGGCGAAGAACAGCTCGCCCGTGACCCGGTAGACGACCGTGGCGTGGCGGGAGTCGGTGACTGCGGTGACCTCGGCCAGGTGGGCGACGCGCTTGGCGAAGATGACCATCGCGGTGATCGAGCCGACGACCACGCCGACGGCGAGATTGTGGGTGGCGACCACGCACGCGACGGTGATCGCCATGACGGTGATCTCCCCGGCCGGCATCCGCTTCAGCGTCTTCGGGGCGATGGAGTGCCAGTCGAAGGTCGCGAACGAGACCATGACCATCACCGCGACCAACGCGGCCATGGGGATGTCGGAGACGACCGGCCCGAAGACGATGCACAGCACCATCAGGAACGCGCCCGCGAGGAATGTCGACAGCCGGGTGCGGGCGCCGGAAACCCGTACATTGATCATCGTCTGGCCGATCATGGCGCAGCCGCCCATGCCGCCGAAGAAGCCGGTGACGATGTTGGCGACGCCCTGGCCGATCGACTCGCGGGTCTTGGAGGAGTGGGTGTCGGTGATCTCGTCGACCAGCTTGGCCGTCATCAGCGACTCCATCAGCCCGACCAGCGCCATGGCGAGCGCGTACGGGGCGACGGTCGTCAGAGTGTCCAGGGTGAACGGCACGTCCGGCAGACCGGGTACGGGGAGGGAGGACGGCAGCTCACCCTTGTCGCCTACCGTCGGCACCGCGATCCCGGCAGCGACGGTGATGACGGTCAGAATCACGATCGACACCAGCGGCGCCGGGACCACCCTGGTGACCTTCGGGAAGAACACCATCAGCGCCAGCCCGGCGGCGATCAGTGGATAGACCGGCCAGGGCACGTCCGTCATCTCCGGCACCTGCGCCATGAAGATGAGGATGGCCAGGGAGTTGACGAAGCCGACCATCACGCTGCGCGGCACGAACCGCATCAGCTTCGCCACCCCGAGCGCACCGAGGACGATCTGGAAGACGCCGGCCAGAATCACGGCCGCGATCAGGTAGCCGAAACCGTGCTCGCGGTTGAGCGGGGCGATGACCAGGGCGACGGCGCCGGTCGCCGCGGAGATCATGGCCGGTCGGCCGCCGACGATCGCGATGGTCACGGCCATCGTGAACGAGGCGAACAGCCCGATGGCCGGGTCGACCCCGGCGATGATCGAGAACGAGATCGCCTCGGGGATCAGCGCCAAGGCGACCACGAGACCGGCGAGCACCTCGGTGCGCAGCACCTTCGGGTCGGACAGCCAGGACGGACGTCGGGGGCCACGCAGCCACGCGACCGGGGACAGTGCGGAGGAAGACAAGAGATGAGGAACCTGTCGTGCTCGGGCACACCCGGCATCACGGCGGGCGCGCAGGAAGGCGTGGAGGATGGGGGTGGTCCTCCACGAAGTCCGCGAGCGGCGCGGACCGAAGTCAGGGGGCGGCAGTCAGGCGACCTGCGAGGGTATCGGGCGCCGCTTGGGGGCGAAGGGTCACGGCGGGCAGGCGGCGGCGCCGGGCATCAGGGGCATGCGAACGCACTCTCCTGCGGACAACGGTCTTCGCCGAGGGCGTCGTCGGCCCCGACACGGCAAGCGGTGACGGGACGGCATCCCGCACCATGGGAACGGGCAGGGCAGGCAGCCGACCCCATACCAACTCTACCCTAACGTTAGAGTAGAGATCGGCGGCGGACGTCCGAGGCCGCAGCGAGAGGCGAGGAAGGCACTCAGCATGAGCAGCGAGCACATGCAGATCGGTGAGGTCGCGGCACGGACCGATCTGTCGCTGCGCACCATCCGGCACTACGAGGAGACCGGCCTCGTCATCCCCTCCGCCCGCTCGCAGGGTGGCTTCCGCCTCTACACCGAGGCTGACGTCGCCCGCCTGATGGTCGTCCGCCGCATGAAGCCCCTCGGCTTCACCCTCGACGAGATGCGGGCCCTGCTCGACGCCACCGACCGCCTCGACTCCGGCGAGGACCTGCCACCCGAGCAGCGCCAGGAACTGCTGGAGCGGATCAGCGGCTTCGAGCAGGCCGCCCACCAGCGCGTGGTCGACCTTCGCACCCAACTGGCAAGGGCGGAGGAGTTCGCGGCCACGCTGGCGGACCGCCTCGCGCGGAGTCCCGCGTCCTGAAGACGTGTTCCCATGACAGCCCCCACTCCAAGGCGGCCCCACGGATTCAGACATCGATGTGCACGTGCCCGCCCGGCGGCAGCCGTCCTGGAGGGCGCAGACACCTATTGCGGCGGTGATGGCATCGGAACTGCACCTGCTATGGCTCCTCGCAGTCCCAGCCGGTTACGGCGGGCGACTTCCCGCGGACCGTGCTGAGGGTCAAGGCGGCCGGCTGCGCGGTCATCAGCGTCTTCATGGCACCGGGTGCAGGCCGCGTACTCATCCACGGACTCGGGAGCTCCTCGCCAGGGAAAACCCGTTGCTCGTGTACTTCGCGGTCATGTGGTTCGGCTCTTTCGCCGGCGCTACCTGGACCGCCACAGACAGCAGACGCCGACACAATCGGCGTCTGCCGCCAGTGCGGGGCAGTTGTCTGCGGCCAGCAGGTCCAGAGGGGGCAGGAGTGTCATTTCAGAGGTTGCGCAGCCTGGCCGGTCTCTACCTGCTTTCCGGCCCGTTGTCTTCGGCCTGCTCGCTGTCCATCGGGTGCGCGGCTGCCCCGTGCATGCGGATCACCGTGTACGTCTCGCCGTCCCTCGGCGGCCGCGTCCATGAACGGGTGGTGAAGGTGTGCAGCCGCCCGTTCACGATGGCATGACGCGGCAGAGACGCACCGAACTCCCCGGCCACCGCTTCCAGCAGCGACCGTTCCACTTCGGCCCCGTTCTCCAGATCACCGAAGAACCGGCTCGGATCCAGCGCCCGCGGTATCTCCCCGCTCGGCCGGACCTTTCCGTCCACGTACGTGAATGCGTACTGCTCGGCACCGTCTCGTGCCACCGACAGGTGGAAGAACGGCTCCCCGTGCCATGTCCTCAGGCCGCTCCACACCACCACCGCGCGGGTGCCCGTGCTGGCGGCCGCGGCCGGGGAGACGAACCGCCGCTGGTCGAACTGGGCAGGGGCGCCGTCGAAGGCGAAGCTCCAGTCGGGGCCGGCCCGGCCGACTGCCATGAGGGCCCTGTCGTCGTAGGACGAGAACTCCCTCTGGTTGTGCAGCGGTCCGTGGCGCGCCTCCCAGAAGGTCATGGGTTCGTTCAGCACGGTGCCGTCCCCGTCCGCGAGACGTCCGGGCAACTCATCCGGTTCCACCCCCTCCACCAGGACGAACCGGTAGGACGTGCGGTTGTTGCCGGGGTCCGGCTCCGCGAGCCACGCCAGGTCGCCCGGGTCGAGACCGGCCGTGGGACTCGGTGTCTCACCCGCCTGCCCGCCCCTCGGCGTGGACAGCAGCTCGCGGCCCCGCTCCGGGGTCAGCAGTGGCCCGAGTACGGAGTCGGCCACCCACCCCAGCGGTGCCAGGTGGTCCGGTCCCAGCGGCTCCCACAGGGGCAGAGCGTTCAGCAATGTCCGCCATGCCCCGTCGGTGTCTGCCCACCGCGCCAGCTCCCGCGCCCGCTCGACCGCTTCCCCGAACGGTCCGGCCGCCGTGTACCGGTACGTGCCGTTCCTCACTTGGTCCAGCGTCGCGTAAGCCAGTGACACCAGGTCGTCGTCGGCGCCCCGCAGATGGAACATCAGCGTGGAGTCGTCCCGGTACGAGTGCGCCGCGTGCTCGGCGACCAGCGGTGGCAGCAGCTCGGGAGCGTACCGCGGGTCCGTCACCAGTCCGTCGAAGTACACCATGTAGGTCTGTCCGAGCAGGCGGCGTATCTGGTCACCCAGCCCGGCGGCCCGCGGCCGGCCGTACTCCTTGGCCTCGTCCAGCGACTCCCCGGCCCGTTCCCAGCCGCCGCGCAGCGCCTCCAGCCGGGCCTCCTCCACCAGGGCGTCCAGCTTTCGCGTCGTGTCGTTGGCGAACACCGGCTCCCCGTCGCTCCGGTGCGCCCGCAGGCTGTGGAACTCCCGGTACATGTCCCGCATGAACTCGAGGAAGTTCGCGTGCCGCTCGGGTGGCGCGGCCCGCCAGCTCGCCCATGTGTAGACGGCCCACTCGCCGTCCTCGTCCACGTCCTCGGGGTCCATGAGGACGTGGGTGATGTCGGACTCGACGTCGATCTGCAGCCCGCGCCGCCAGATGTCCGCCTCCCGCCGCCCCTCGGGCCCGGCGTCCTCGTCCAGGTACTCCTCGAACATGACCGCGAGTCCCGACGCGTCGTTGTGCCAGCGCGCGGCTTCGGTCCCCGCCAGCAGCCACACGAACCCGCCCGCGTGCCGCCATCCGTCGCTGACCTTGAGGAACTCCCGGTACGACGGGGGCATCCGTCGGCCGAGGCGCTCCTCCATGGCCGCGATCCGCTCCTCGGACGCGGGCGGGAACCCCAGCCACCGCGCTTGCCGTGCGGCCTCGTCGTCCTCGCCCCGCGTCTCGCCGTCCGGCAGGGAATCCACCCACTCCCCGCTCCACCTGAGCAGGAAGGACCGCCAGTCGAATGCCGTGGTGTCCGTCATACGCCCGATGCTGCCACCCACCACTGACAGCGCTCTGCTACTTGCTGCGGCCAACGGGAGCCTCTCGTACGCAACCGGCACGGCAGATGTGCCGGTGTGCTTGTGCCCTGCTTGGTCGATGGAGAACGGCTTGGGCGCCGCCAGTGGCAACTGGACCGCCTTGGGGGCAAGCAAGGTCCCCCGAGTTCCTCGGCCACCGCCTCGCCGGGTACCGCGAGGAGCAGCGGATGGTTTTCGGGGTCAACACGTATCGGGCGCTCGCGCGGATGCTGGGCTCAAGTACCGAGGGGGCCGAGGCGTGTGACCCATGGTTCACACGGATAAGGAGCCTTCCGGCAGCGGTGGTGTCGACACCGGAAGGAACCCTCGGCTGGCCCGATGCGAACGTCGTGAGCGGTGACGCCGTCGACGTCTTCGCCCGGCTCGAGGAGGAGCCCGAGGTGCCGTTGCGCTCGCACGGCAGCCTGTTGAGGAACCGGGCGCTGATGGCCGCCGGTCTGGTCGACCTCGTCCAGGTGACGCTCTTGGCAGTGACCGCGAAGTCCAGGACGCCTACCCCGCCATCACGAGAAGCTGCGGGAAGCCCTGCGTGAGGCTCTCGCCGGTGTCCGGGGCGTGCGCCAACTCGCCCACCCTGCCGACCTGGACGCCGCGGCCGACCTGCTGGCGCATCTCGCCTACGCTGCCAACCTGCGCTCCCGCGACGGAGCCGACGCCCGTGACCTGACGAAGACAGTGGGCACGGCCCTGCACTCGCCCGGCGCTGTGCAGCCGGCCTTCGATGCGCCGGTTGATCGACTGACCCCGACGTGGGTGAGCCGACGGTGTCAGCGGGCAGGCGTGGCCTGCCGGGAGAACCGCTCACCGAGTTGTGCGCCACACATGAGCCCGGCGGCGAACATCATCAGCCCGAACTGCGCGGGGAAGGTGAGGAACGCGCTGTCTTCGGGGTCCGCTCCCAGTAGCCGGCTCAGCGGTACCACCACTGCGCTCGTCCAGAGCACCAGCAGCGCAACTCCCCGGACTCGGATGACCCACCGAGCGGTACGCCTGCGGATGCGGTGGGGAGCCCAGCCTCGCAGTGTGGCGATGGCGAGCGGTAGGGCGAACGCGGAAAAGCCGACTATCAAGAGCAGGTCGAACACGGTTGGCGCTCCTCCTTCGTCCGGTCGGCCGCAGTGCGACGCCCGTCGCCTCGACGACGGTCCCACGCGCTGCCCGAGGGCGTCACTGCCTGGTTCCGGCAGAGTTCGGGTGTCTGCGCGACGGGATCTGGGCGTCTGCCGGGCGTATCCCCGTCCGGGGCCGTCGGCCGAGGAGTTCGGCGAGCCCCTGCCAGGTGGCGGCAGCTCGCCGAACGCCTGGACGAAGCTGCCGAAGGACCGGCGACGGCCGGTTGACGCAGCTCCAGGACAGTGCCTGTAGCAGGTCTCCTCTCTGGGCTCGCGGCCACGCACGGGGAGCCAGGCGCCCGCCGATGATCACGAAGAGTCATCGGCTGAACGCGAGCATGCCGCCAACCAGCAGATCCCGCCGCCGACGACGGTCCGTCCTCGCCTCAGCCGAGCCGCCAACCGATTCCGGCGCTGGATTCTCCTCAGGAAAGCCTCAGAGTTCCACCAAGCGGTGGCGCGTTGGCGGGCCCGACGATCGAGAGCCGAAGGCCGTTCGGCCGGAGACCATCGACGCCTCGGACAACGAGGCACAGCGAGATGCGGAGTTGCAGTGATCTACGAGAGCAAGTACCCGGACGTCGCCGTCATCGATCGCCCCCTCCACGAATGGGTGCTCGGTGACGCCTCGCGGCGCGGAACACGGCCGGCCATGGTGGACGTGTCCAGCGGACGGACGCTCACCTACGGCGAACTGGCCGCGCTGGTCCGCGGGCTGGCGGTGGGCCTCGCTGCCGAGGGCATCGGCAAGGGCGACGTGGTCGCGCTGCACTCGCCGAACACGGTCCTGTTCCCCGTGGTCCTCTACGCGGCCACCACCGCGGGAGGGACGGTCACCACGCTGTCGCCGCTGGCCGTGCCGGCCGAGATCGCCAAGCAGTTGATCGACGCCGGGGCGCGACTGATGGTGAGCGTGTCCGCGCTGATCGAGACCGCGCGGGCCGCGGTCGAGCTGGTCCGGCGGCAGACCGGCCGGGACATCGAGATCCTGGTCTGCGACTCGGTGGACGGCCACCGATCCGTGCTGGGGCTGCTGAGCGACGCCGACGTGCCGGCCTTCGAGCTCGATCCGGCCGTCGACGTCGCCGTTCTGCCCTACTCGAGCGGTACGACGGGCGTACCCAAGGGCGTGATGCTGACCCACCGCAACCTGTGCACCAATCTCGAACAGTTGCATGGTCTGCACAGGATCGAGCAGGACGACCGCATCATCGCGATCCTTCCCTTCTTCCACATCTTCGGGCTGACCGCGCTGGTCAACAGTGCCCTCCACCGGGGCGCGACCGTGTACGTGCACGCGCGGTTCGACCTCGACGCGTTCCTGACCGGCCTGGAGCGTGACCGGATCACCCACGCATACGTCGCGCCGCCGGTGATGCTGGCGCTGGCCAAGCACCCGGCGGTCGACACACTCGACCTGTCGCACCTGCGCCGCGTCATCTGTGCCGCGGCCCCCCTGGACGCCGGGGTGCAGGCGGCGGTGGCCGACCGGCTGGGTGTGGAGGTCGGGCAGGCGTACGGGATGACCGAGCTGTCCCCCGCCTCGCACCTTCACGCGGACGGCAACCGCGAGGAACCCGTCGGCTGCGTGGGGCACCTGCTCCCGTCCACGCGGGCACGGCTGGTCGATCCGGTCACCGGGCGGGATGTGGCGGCAGGCGACCCGGGCGAGGTGTGGATCCGGGGTCCGCAGGTGATGAAGGGCTACTTCGGCCGTCCGGAGGACACCGACGCGACGGTCGACGCCGACGGCTGGCTGCACACCGGTGACATCGGCCGGGTCGACGAGGAGGGGAACTGGTTCATCGTCGACCGGGTCAAGGAACTGATCAAGTACAAGGGGTACCAGGTGGCGCCGGCGGAGCTCGAAGCGATCCTGGTGAGCCATCCCGGCATCGCCGACGCGGCGGTGATCGGCGTCACGGACGAGGAGGGCGGCGAGGTGCCCAAGGCGTTCGTGGTGCGGGCGCCCGGGGCGTCGGTCAGCGCCGACGAGGTGACGGACCATGTCTCGGGCCAGGTCGCCCCGTACAAGAGGATTCGCCGCGTCGAGTTCATCGAGGAGGTGCCGAAGGCGGCCTCCGGGAAGATCCTGCGGCGCCTGTTGCGGGAGCGCGAGCCGCAGGGCTCCTGACCGGCGACCGTCCCGACCCGCGCCAACCGAAGCAAGTCCTATGGAAATGCTGGGCGTTGACAAGAAAGCGGTCGTCGAGAGCCGCGCGTTCGGCTCCCGTTGGGAGGAGCAGCCGTTATACAGTCACGTTGTGGACGGCGCGGTTTACCATTTCGGGCAGTACGAGTTGGACGCGGACCGCCGTCGGCTCAGCCACGACGGACAGCGGATCGATCTCGAGTCCCAGGTCGTGGAGTTGCTCTGCCATCTCGTCGAGCATCGCGACCGGGTGGTGGACAGGGACGAACTTCTGGACGTCGTAGGGCAGCAAGGCACGGTCGGCGAGGCGGCTCTTGCCGCCGTGGTGCACACCGCCCGTCGTGCGATCGGCGACGCCGGCACGGGACAGGGGTCGATCCGCGCGGTGGGCCGAGGCGGCTATCAGTTCGTCGCGCCCGCGACGGTGGCCACCACAGCGCCCGCCATTCCCCCAGGCCCCGCCCCCGCGGACCAGGAGATCATCCGGTTCTGCCGCTCCGCCGACGGTACCCGCATCGCCTACGCCACCACCGGCGAAGGCCCACCCCTGGTGAAGACTGCGAACTGGCTGACCCACCTCGACATCGACCGGACCACCCCGATGTGGGCGCACTGGTTCGACGGACTCACCCGCGGCCGCCGGCTGATCCGTTACGACGAGCGGGGCTGCGGCCTCTCCGAATGGGACGTTCCCGGATTCACCCTGGACGACCTCATCGGAGACCTCGACTCCGTGGTGGACGCTGTCGGCCTCGACCGATTCCCTCTGCTCGGTGTGTCACAGGGCGGGGCGGTTGCGGTCGCCTACGCCGCACGCCGGCCCGAGCGGGTCAGCCGGCTGGTCCTCACGTCGGCCTACGCCAGAGGACAGCTGATCCGGGCCGGCACCGACGCCGAGCGCGACGCCGCCGAGGTCGATCTGAACATCGCCCGAGCGGGATGGCGTTCCCAGGACAGCAGCTTTCTGCGCTACGTCGCCTCTCAGTTCCTCGCCGACGCCACTCCGGCGGAATGGGACGCGTTCGCCGCCTACCGGCGGCAGACGACCTCGTCCGAGAACGGTCTCCGCTTCCTGGAGGAGTTCTCCCGCATCGACGTCTCCGGGATCGCCCACCAGGTGTCCTGCCCCACGTTGATCGTCCACGCCCGCGACGACGCGCGAGTCCCGGTGGCGCAGGCCCTGGAACTGGCCAGTCTCATCCCGGACAGCCGGCTGGTCCTCCTCGAAAGCCGCAACCACCTGTTCACCGCGGACGATCCTGCCTGGCCCACCTTCATCTCCCACCTCGACAGCTTCCTCGCCGAGTAGCACAGCCGCACCACTGAGGCGCCGTGTCCGCGGTGCGTTGCCGGGACCGTAGGCCGGCAGACGGCGCGAAGGGCCGTCCGGCTTGTGGCCGGGCGGCCCTTCGGCAAGGTGCTCGGTGACACCCGAGGCGTCTTGCGGCAGGGCTCCGTCAGGGCGACGGAGCCCGTCTCGGTCAGCCGATGACGATGTCGCAGTCGGCCCGGCCGTGATCGGCGATGTCGGCGAAGTCCGCCTGGACGTTCGGGTCGTACGCCGCCGAGCTGATGGTGCGGGTCTTCTTGCCGGGCACGGCCTTCTTCCCGGTCGAGTGCGAGACCTCGGCCGCGTCCCACGTCAGGTCGCAGGTCCAGTGGAACGTGCGGACGAGGAGGTTCGAGTTGTGCCCGGTCCCCGTGATCGACCAGTTGCCGTCCGCGTTCACCACGAACGTGACGTTCCCGCTGACGTCACGGCTGCTGTCGCTCGTGGCGAACGTGACCGTCTGGCCGTCGGCCGAGACCTGCTTGGTGGTGTCGTTGGCCTGTGCGGGAACCGTTCCCAGCAGCAGGGAGCCCAGGCCGGCCCCCGAGGCGATCAGCAGCGCCAGCCCCCGGCGAGTCCGGATCCGGCCGGACATCCTGGTGTTGTCGAGTCGCATGATCTGTCCTACTTTCTCGTGTCTGGTCTCTGCGATGACGCCGGGCCGAGGAGATGTCGTGTCCCCGTTCCTCATCCGGCGCCTTTCAAGCATCGGGCCAGGCACCAGGCCGAGACTTGGCGAAGGTCTGAGGCATTCCTGAGGGGAATCTGAGGGGGACCGGCGGCACCAGGACAGGCGGGGTGAGCCGGATGACACGGGCACGGAACCCGTCGGCCACCGGAGTCACCGATGCCCCTGAAGTGGTCATCCGCATGTCGCCGCTTGCGGGCGGCCTGCGGTCACTCGGCCAGGAAGGCGTCGATATGGGTCAGGAACTCGTCCCAGGCCGGTTCGAAGGCGGTGAGCAGGTGGTTGCGGCTCTTGAGCACGACCAGTCGGCTGTCGGGGATGAGAGCGGCCAGTTCACCGGCCTGCGAGACCGGCACCCGTTCGTCGTCGCGCGAGTGAAGGATCAGCGTCGGGCAGGCCACCCGGTGGGCGATGTCGGACACGTCGATCCGGGCGAACTCCTCCAGGAAGCGGACCCCGTTGGCCGGAGTGGTCGTCTGCCGCTGGAAAACCGTGAACTCGTCCCAGTCCTGCGGTGTGCCCTCGGGCAGGAACTGGGAGGCGAAGACCCGGAGGAATCTGGGGTCCTGGTGGATCCATCCCACCCGGGCCAGGTCCAGATCGAGGGTGGCCTCCTCGCGCTCGGCCTCGTTCCGGGCCCGCAGCTGCCGTCCTCGTGCGTAGGCACCGGCCAGGACCAGGTGGCTGACCCGCTCGGGGTGGCGGGCGGCGTAGGCGATCGCCACCGCGCCGCCCTGCGACACGCCGAGGAGAGGGAAACGGTCGAGCCCCGCGGCCTCGACCACGGTCTCGAGGTCGTCGACCCAGTGGTCGAACGTGAAGCCGGGTACCTCCCAGTCCGAGAGTCCGCAGCCCCGCTCGTCGTAACGGACGAGCCGACGGTTGCGGGCGAGGCCGCCCAGCCAGTGGGACCACACCGGGGTCGTCCACTCGAGGTCGAGGTGGCTCATCCAGTTGGCGGCCTTGAGCAGGGGCGGGCCCGAGCCGATGGAGGCATAAGCGATGCGGGTGCCGTCGCCGGCCCGGCAGAACCGGATCGTCTGACTGCCGGCGCCCATAGGTTGGCGGGCGGTTGTCGCCTCGGTGCCTGCCCTCCGGTCGGAGCGGCTGGACGAGCCGCGACCGACGACCGTCACGGGTGCCACGAACTGGTACCCCCGCCGGTGAACGGTGCGGATCAGTTGCTGTCGGCCGCCCGTGTCGCCCACGGCCAGTCGCGCGGTCCGCAGCGCCGTGGTGATGGCGGCCTCACTGACGAAACGGTCTCCCCACACCTCGTCCAGGAGCTCGTTCTTCGGCACCACCCGGTCTCGGCGCTCGACCAAGTGGCACAGCAGGTCCAGAGCCCGTGGCTCGACATGGACCGGCTCACCGGACCGCCGGAGCTGCTGCCGGGCGGTGTCCAGTTCGTACTCCCCGAAGCAATACTTGTCCCCCTGCACCTTTGCAGCGTACAACTCCCGTCTGTGGGCGTACACATGGACGATTCGCCGTGTGTCGGCAACGATTGACTGGCATCACAAGTGACCCTTGGCGCTCGGGGATTCCAGCTCGCTGATGGCACATGTTCCGGCCGGCGGCCGGTCCCGTCCCGGCTTCGGGCTGACGGACGTCGCCTCTCGGCGCAGGCCGCGCACTCATCGCCCCGTCAGTGAACGCGGGCGGCACCTCGTCCGTATGGAGTGGGAAGTTCATCGGTTCGAGGAGTTGTTGTTCGGATGTCCCGCAGGTGCTGCGGCGCCGTCGCCCCGCGTCTGGCGCGGGCCGGGGTCTTCGCGGCCGTGTGCGTGGTGACCACGACCCTGGGGCATACCGTGATGTCCGGAGACGTGTTGCCCTGGTGGGCCGTGGCCCTGGCGATCGTCGCGACGACTACGCAGGGCTGGTGGCTGACCTCCAGGGACTGCGGCGCCGCTGCCGTGGTGGGTGCCACAGCAGCCGCCCAGGGGTTGCTGCACCTTCTGTTCGGCCTCGCCCACGCGATCGTCCGCGGGCCCGAGGCCGGCTCGTCGGCCGGACACATCCCGAGTGACGGCCACGGGTTGATGCTCTCCTCATCCGGCATGGCCATGCACATGCACCACTCGGGTTCGGCCATGGCCATGGGATCGGCCGAGGCGGCAAGCGCGGCTTCCGCCCTGCCGCTCGAGTCCGCCATCGCGCGACAGGGCACCGCCGGGATGCTCCTGGCGCATCTGCTCGCCGCAGCGGTGTGCGGACTGTGGCTGTGGCGGGGTGAACTGGCGGCCCGCCAGCTGGGCCGTGCCCTCGCCGTGCTGCTGTTCGCGCCGCTGCGACGGATCCGCCGCCTGCTCACACACCCCGCCCTGGACCGGGCTGCGACGTCAGCAAGGACGGCCACGGGCTGGTCGGAGACCTCGCGGATCGCTCCTGCGGTGCTGAGACACGCTGTCGTGCGCCGAGGACCGCCGCCGTTCGGTCAGACACTCGTTCGTCTGTCCTTCGGCCCGGTGTCCGTCGTGCGGTCCTGAACTCCGTTCCAGCAGCGGGCGGCAGGGCCGGGGCAGACGCGTGGTCGGCGTGCCCGTACACGTGCGTCGGCCCGTCCACCGCGGCCCCAGCGTGCCTTTCTTCCGGCGCGCCCTGCCGTCCGCTCACCGAACGGAAGTGCTCTGTCATGCGTCAGCACCTGCCCGCGCCCATACCCATGTCCAGCGATCCGTGGACACACCGGCCGCGCGTCGGGCGACCTCGTCGCGCCGCACTCGGCGCCCTCCTCGTCGCCGCGTCCGTCCTGCTGTCCGGCTGCGGCGGGGACTCGGCCGATCGCGCCTCCGTACAGGCCGGTTCCTCCGCTCACGCCTCGTCCTCGGCCAAGGGGATGGAGGACATGGAGGGGATGTCCGGGACGGACATGGGGGACCCGTCCGCCACCCCCGCCGACAAAGTCGCCGGAGCCACCGTCGTCAAGGGTGCCTTCAAGCTGCTCGACACCCGCCCGCCGGGCATGGACGAGGTCGAGGGCACCGCCTGGCTCGCGCAGGGCTCGAAGGGCACCACCGTGACCGTGTCCCTGACCGGCCTCAAGCCCGGGGCCTCCTACATGGCGCACCTGCACGCCCAGCACTGCTCCGCCGGGAACGGCGGCGAGCACTTCCAGTTCGAGAAGGGTGGTGCGACGACGCCCCCGAACGAGGTCCATCTGATGTTCACTGCCGACAAAACCGGTATGGGCATGACGACGGTCAACAACTCCCGCAAGACCGGCGAGGACGCGGTCGCGATCGTCGTACACCCCAGCGAGGCACAGGACAACCGGATCGCATGCGCGGACTTCGACTTCTGAGGGCGGCGGCCGGATCGCTCGGCTGCGCGGGTGTGTTGTGCCTCTGCGCCGGAGCACCCGCCCACGCCCATACCGCACTCAAGGAGGCCACACCGGCCCCGGTGCCAAGGTCGCGGCTGGAACCGACGTCGTCGCGCTGACCTTCAACGACGTGATGTCCGGCATCCCACCGAAGATCAGCGTGGTTGGCCCCGACGGCACCGCTCTCCCGGTCGGGCAGCCGGTCGTGACCGACGGCGCCACTGCCTGCGCCGCTGTCTCCCCCCTGCCCGCCGGGATCGTCACTCTCACCTACGCCGTCACCGCCGGCGACGGTGACGCCCAGTCCAGCGCCTTCCAGTTTGAGGTGGTGGACGGTGCCGGGCCTGCCGAAATCCCCTCCGCCTGTACGAAGTTGAGCCTGCCGGCTCCGGCCACGGGCGGTTCCGGCACGATCCTGGGACTCGGCGGCACGACAGCGGCGGCCGTGCTCTCGGGCACCGCCGCCGCTCTCACGGGCGGTGGACTGCTCGCCCTTCGCAGGCGACGCCGGGCGGGGTTGCGGGAAGGAGGCGCCACCGGGTGACGTGACGCGCCTGTTCGGCCCGGGCTTCAGGCGGTGCCCAGCAGCTTCGCCGCCCGTCCCAGGACATCCAGGATCTCCTGGCGGGCGGCGGGCCTGGAGGCGAAGACGCGGGGGCTGGGGTGCCAGGTGGGGAGTGTGTGCACCTTCGGCGCGTACCGGGCCTGGTAGGCGGCCCAGCCCGCCTGCGCCTTGCGGCCCATCGGCACGACCACCTCCAGGGCGGGGAGCAGGGAGATCACCTCGTGCAGGTAGGGGGCCGCCCGCTGTATCTCGGTCTGTCCGGGCGCGGCGATGCGGTCCGCGCTCCCCAGATACCAGGGCACGATGTTCCAGTGCAGGGACTCCCGATAAGGGAGACCGGCTTCGGAGCGCAGCGTCCAGCAGTTCTGTGCGGTCGGGTCGTCGTTGTCGACGGAGATGATGCCGCTGCCCGTGCGGCGCAGCCCGGCTTCGGCGCCCATGGACTTCTGGCCCGGTGCCTCCAGGAGGAACAGGCTGCGGGCCTCGACGCCACCGGAGGCCGGGTCGAACCACGGCACGGCCTCGCCGTCGCCGAGTCTCTCACGCAGCTTCTCCACCCACTCGTTCAGAGGGAGCGTGGCGGGTTCCGTGCGGACGGCCCCCAGCCGGGCGTTCAGGGCGTCCGGATCGCGCAGAGCGCGAGGGGCCGTGGTACGGAAACGATCGTTCGAGGTCATGGCCCGCAGTGTGCCAGGCACATCTGACAACCACGGTCGCACCCGTCGCGCGGTGCCGGTCTGGCCGATGTCGTGACCAGGCACGGAGTGATGATCACAGGGTGGATGAGGCCGGCCCGCTCGCGGTGACCGTTTCGTCCCGCGTTCGCCGTTCGGCGGCCTACGTCGTTTCGGGTCGGTCCTTGGCCCACCACAGGAACGCGGCGGAGTGCTGCTGGTTGGCGAAGCCTTCGCTGAAGTTCCCCCCGCGAACTGGACAGCGGGTGTTTACGCTGCTGGGACGAGGTTCTGCCTGAGCAGGGATCTCGTTTCGAGCGGGGTGACGTACCCGTAGTCGGGGTGCCGACGGAGCCGGCTGCGGTTGTACTCGACCTCGACGTAGCGGAAAACGTCGGCCCGGGCGGCCTCGCGGGTCTCCCACACGGTTGTCCCGATCTCCGCTTTCAGGATGGCGAACCAGCTTTCCGCGGCGGCATTATCGTAACAAGAGCCGACGCGCCCCATCGACTGCCTCATACGCAACTTGCGTACTTCGCTGCGGAATTCGTCACTCGTGTACTCGCTGCCGCGATCCGTATGCATGACGCAACCCTGCTCCAGGCCGCCACGCCCGGCCGCCATCCGCAAGGCGGCGACCGGCAGCTCGGCGCGGTGGTGGTCGGCCATTGCCCAGCCGACCACCTCCCGCGTCGCGAGATCGATACAGGTCGCCAGATACAACTTCCCTTCTAGCGTGCTGAGTTCAGTGAAGTCTTCTCGGCAACGTGACGGTTGCGGTGTGTGATGATGCCGGACGGCGGGATGGTGACTCGGCGTCAGGCATGAGTGAAGCCCCTGGTAG
>NZ_JBFAKW010000077.1:0-44269 GCF_040655955.1 Streptomyces sp. NPDC050263
GCCACCTCCACCTCACCACCCTCAACAGCTGAGTGCGAGCACGCCTACAAGCAACACCGAAGTCAACCCCCGAAGGACTTACGACGCAGACCACTAAGACGGCCTCCTCCAGCGGCATGCCTGGGGCCCGCTGCACCTGGAGCTGGACCGTCGTCCGCTGCGCGGTCACCAGCCCCACGACCGCCTTGTTGCCGACCGTCCGCTGCAGTGTCGGCAGTGCGGTCTTCAGCGAGCCGGCCGGTTCCCCGATGCGGACCGGCACGGCGGTGCGGCGAGTGCGCTCGGCACCTGGACTCGTCACTGGTTTTTCGTGCGTACGCACAGCGGTTCTCCTCCATCCGGTCACAGGACGAGCAGGTCCATGTACTGGCCGAATTCGCTGGCCAGCGTCAGTCGACCCAGCTTCTGGTACTCCCGCTGGACCGCGTGGATCAGCTGTCGCATGGTCAGTGGGGAGCCGGCCTCGGCGGTGAGGTAGGCAGCGGTGACGGCGATGGAGCGGATGTTGCCGCCGGCGAGTTCGAAGGAGTCCGCGCAGAAGCGGAGATCGAGGTCGGGGTCGTCGGCGGCGGGGAGGAGTGGGGCCAGGCAGCGCTGCCAGAGGGCGAGGCGCTGGGCGGGGTCGGGGATGGGGAAGTCGACGACCAGGTCGAGGCGGCGGGTGAAGGCGTCGTCGAGGTTGGCGCGGAGGTTGGTGGCGAGGACGGCGAGGCCGTCGAAGGACTCCATGCGCTGGAGGAGGTAGGCGCTCTCGACGTTGGCGTAGCGGTCGTG
The DNA here is from genome assembly GCF_040655955.1 of Streptomyces sp. NPDC050263. Lineage (NCBI taxonomy): Bacteria > Bacillati > Actinomycetota > Actinomycetes > Kitasatosporales > Streptomycetaceae > Streptomyces > Streptomyces sp. NPDC050263. The sequence continues at coordinate 775 of NZ_JBFAKW010000077.1, forward strand.
GGCGTCCTTGACCTCGGAGCGCTTGCCGAAGATCGCGTCGGCCTCGTCGAAGAGGAGGACGCCGTTCACTCCGGCCGCTTCGGAGAAGATGCGCTCGAGGTTCTTCTCCGTCTCGCCGACGTATTTGTCGATCACGGTCGAAAGGTCGACGGTGTAGAGGTCGAGGCCGAGGTCGGCGGCGATGACCTCGGCGGACATGGTCTTGCCGGTACCGGAGTCACCCGCGAACAGGGCGACGACGCCCCGGCCGCGGGCGCCGCCGGGGCGCATCCCCCATTCGCCGAGGACGCGGTCGCGGTGGCGGGCGCGGGCGGTGAGTTCGCGGAGTTGGGAGAGGGTGTCGGGAGGCAAAACCAGGTCGTCCCAGGCTACGGCGGGTTCGATGCGGCGGGCGAGGAGGTCGAGTCCGGCGGAGTTCTGGGCCCGGGCGCCGCGCCGTACATGCTCGGGGCGCAGTTCGTCGTCGTCCAGAAGCGCGTTCTGGGCCGCGCTTCGGGCCGCCCGGGTGATCTGTTCGGGGGTGAGGAGGAAGGGCGCCAGGAGGTTCGGAATATCGAGGGCGGCGGGCACCGCGGTGCCGTACGCGGTCTGCCACAGAGCGGCTCGTGCCGTCGGCTCGACGCGCGGGGCGCGCAGCAGCAACGGGGGACGGGTGGACCAGGCGGCGTCCCACGGTATGCGGCCCACGAGGACGACGGGGACCGGGGTGTCCGTCAACTGCCGTAGCAGTACGGCCCGTTCGCGTTCGCGTTCGCGGTCCAGCGCGTCGACCGGGGCGCAGACCAGGCCGGCGCCGGTCAGCCGGGCCTCGCGTACGGCGGTGCGCACGGCGTCCGCGGGGGCCGGGTCACGGGCGAGGCGGGCCAGGTCGAGGGCGAGGGCGGGGCGTCCGGCCAGGGCGAGAGCGGTCGCGGCGAGGGCCGGGCCCGCGCCGCCCTGGTCCTCGCGCAGGTAGGCCAGGGGTACTTCGGCCGCGAGGGCCCGGGCCAGCGGGGCGGCGTCGCCCACACCGGGCACGGGCGGGGCCGGGGTCAGCAGGTCGACGACCCGGGGGTCGGGGGTGTCGTCGCCGAGCAGGTGCGCGGTGATCCGGTCCGGTACCCGCAGGGCGCGTCCGAGGAACGGGCGGTCCGGGTCCTCGACGATCAGCAGGCCGCCGAAGAGCAGGGGCGCGGTGGCGCCGAGGCGGGCGCGGGCGGAGGCGTCGGCCGGGGACAGTCCGCACAGTGCCAGGGCCAGGCCGATGGAGGGTCGGTGCCGGGTGACGTCGTCGTTGAGATAGCCGTAGAACGATTCGAACCGGGCGTCCAGATCGGGCAGCAGGGCGATGAGCAGGATCTCGACGTCGAGGTCGGTCAGGCCCAGGCCGGCCGCCAGGCGGCGCAGGCTGGTGGGCGGGTCGGCGGCGTCGGCGCGCGTCTCGGCGTCGGCGTGCCGGGCGGCGTCCGTGCGGTCGGGGGCGGCGGGACGGGGCGGCGTGTTCAGGAGGCGGTCGACGGCGTCGTCGGTGAGGTAGAGGCCACGGAAGGCGTCGTCGGGGTTGGGGTCGGTCTGCCTGCGGGCGGCGACGGCGCGGCGTACGCGTTCCTCGACGAGGACCACCCGGTCCAGCAGGTGGCGAAGGCTGGGGTTCTCGGCGATGGGGTGCTCCTCGCTCCGCTCGGTGTGTGCTGTGCGCCCGGTCGGGTACCGCGGATCGTGCCGAGGCCCGGCGCGGCACGACCGCGCGTACGGCCTGGCGCGCCCCCGCAGGGTCCCGGACGATCTACCGACTGCGTCCGGGTCCCGGTCCTGGCCGCCGGGGCGTCCGGCGGCCCGTGCTCATTCGCGGACGCGCCGGGACCGCGCCGGCCGCGGGCGACGCCGCGCCGCCGGGTCGTCCGCCGCACCGGCCTCCCCCGCTCCGGTGGGGCTCTGACCGGTGCGCCTGGTGTCCTCGATACCGAGCCGCAGGCCGCCCTCCTCGGTGACCGGCGGCGCCGCCGGAGCGACTCCGGTGCCGACGAGCGGAAGGCTGATCACGAGGTCGAGGGAGGGTTTCAGCTCGCCGCCGAGCGCGCTCCACACGTCCGCGAACGCCCGGTCCTCGGGGGGCGGCAGCGCGATGGTCATCGGAACCGACAGGGGAAGCCCGGCCAGGGAGCCGGTCATGTGCTCGGTGGGCATGGCGTCGCTGCCCAGCAGGCACAGCAGGAGGGAGGACAGCAGACGGTGTTCGTCCTCGGGGCGCCGCGTCCAGGCGGTGATCAGGTAGGACAGCTTGAAGTACCGGGGCGGGCGGTGCCGGGCGATGACGGTGCCGCGTTCGTCGTATTCGTTGGAGAGGCCGCGGGAGCGACGGCGCATGTCCTCCCGGATGTCGTAGAGGTACAGGTTGACGGTGGGGGCGTTGACCTTGGCCGCCCACTCGCGGGTGGGTGCGTCGAACATGACGCTGACCTGTGTGCCGGCCAGGGCGTCGTTGCGTACGAGGGCGCGCAGTGCGTCGTCCACCTCGTGGATCACGGTTCCTCCTCCGCGTGGCTCATCCGCGGCCGATGAAGTCGGGTGGCTGGAGGCTGCGGGGCACGACGAGGACCTGCGCGGTGAGCGGGTTGTATCCGGGTCCTGTGGCGCTGAGCAGCCGGGCTCCGGTCCGGTCCTTGCGCAGGACGAGGACCTGGGTGCGGAACGTTCCGTCGGCGCCCACCTTCACCGGGACCGTCGCCGCGGTGATGCCCTCGCTCCACTTCAGTTGGACGACCGTTCCGGCCGGGAAGTCGCGGCCCTCGGCGAGGACGACGTCGCCGAGCCTGGCGACGACGGGCCCGGCGGTCAGCACGGGCTGGAGGACGCGGAGCGGGAGCGTGGCGGTGTTGTCGGCGGTGAGCCGGTCGGCCGGCGTGCCGGCGACGCGGGCCGTCACGGTGCCGCTGGTGCCCTTGTCGTACGACACCCGGGTGGTGACCTGGATCCGGCCGCCGGCCGGCAGGGTGCAGGGGCTGGCGGTGGTGCAGCGGTCCTGGACTCTGACCACGGTGGCGGGTTGGGGTATCCCGGCGGTCAGGACGACGTTCGTCGCGTTGTCCGGTCCGGCGTTGCTGAGGGTGAACGTCGCTGTGACGGCGCCGCCGGTGAAGGCGGGCTGCGGGCCGACCACGGCGGTCACGGCGAGGTCGGCGGAGGGCGGGGCCGGCACGGGCGGGATCAGGATGACGGTCACGACGGCGGTGTCGCGGCCGGTGTTGCCCGCCTTGTCGGTCGCCGTGCAGGTGATGGTGGTCCTGCCGAGCGGGAAGTTCGACCCCGAGATCGGGGTGCAGGTGGCGGTGAGGACGCCGTCGACGATGTCCTGGGCGGTGGCGATGTACTGGACGGGTTCGCCGGCCCGGTTGATGGTCCGCACGAACCGGTCGTCCACCCGGACGGCGGGCGCGGCGGTGTCGACGACGGTGAAGACGGCGGTGTCGGTGCCCCTGTTGCCGGCGGCATCGGTCGCGGTGCAGGTCACGGTGGTCTCGCCGAGCGGGAAGGTGGATCCGGACGGGGGCTCGCAGGTGACGGCCACGGCTCCGTCGACGAGGTCCTGGGCCGTGGCGGGGTACTCGACCACGGCGCCGTCGGGCCCGGTGGCCGGCACGGTGCGGTCGTCCACGGTGACGACGGGCGCGGTCGTGTCGACCACCGTGATCACGGCGGTGTCCTCGCCGGTGTTCTCGTGGGCGTCCGTCGACCTGCAGGTGACGGTGGTCTTCCCGACCGGGAAGGTGGCGCCCGGGGGCGGTGTGCAGGTGACCTTCGTCGGTCCGTCCACGATGTCGACCGCGGTGGCGGGGTACTCCACGGCCGCGCCGCCGGGCCCGGTGGCCTCGACCGTCACGTCGTCGACCGTCACGACGGGCGGGGTGGTGTCGACGACGGTGACGACGGCGGTGTCCGTACCGGTGTTCTTACGGGAGTCCGTCGCGGTGCAGGTCACCGTCGTCGGCCCGATCGGGAACACCGAACCCGACCGCGGCACGCAGGTGACCGGCACCGGCCCGTCGACCGTGTCCTGGGCCGACGCCGGGTACTCCACGGCCGCGCCGTCGGGACCGGTGGCCTCCGCGGTGCGGTCCTCGACGGTGACGAGGGGGCCGGTGGAGTCGGTCACCGTGAACTCGGCAGTGTCGCGGCCGGTGTTGCCGGCCCGGTCGGTCGCCGTGCAGGTGACGGTGGTCTTCCCGAGCGGGAACGTCGACCCGGAGGGGGGCTTGCACACCACCGGGACGACGCCGTCCACGATGTCGGTGGCCGTGGCCGGGTATGTGATCACGGCGCCGTCGGGACCGGTCGCCTCGGCGGTGCGGTCGTCGACGCCCACCACCGGCGCGGTGGTGTCGACGACGGTGACCACTGCCGTGTCGCGGCCGGTGTTGCCCGCCTTGTCGGTCGCCGTGCAGGTGACCGTCGTCCGCCCGAGGGGGAAGCGCGTCCCGGAGGCCGGCGTGCACTTCACCGGCACGGCGCCGTCGACGTTGTCGCGCGCGCTCGCCGGGTAGCCGACGACCGCGCCGTCCGGGCCGGTGGCTTCCACCGTGCGGTCGTCGACGGTCACCGCGGGGGCGGTCACGTCGTTGACGGTGATGCGGATCTGCTCCCGATAGGCCGGTTCGGCCGCCGGGCCGAGCAGGAACTGGACCGTGCAGGACAGCGTGGAGCCCTGCGGTGCGTTCGGGGAGACCGTGATCCGCTCGGTGAAGGAGGCGGTCTGGCCGCTGGTCACCTCGACGCTCGTCGGCGAGAGGGAGACGCCCAGCGAGGGGTTGCAGTCGACGAGCCGGTGGCTGACGGTGACCGGCAGGTTCGTCAGTCCCTGGACGATGGCGTTCGACACGTCACCCGCGTTGATGCCCTGGAGGTACTTGCCGCCGGTGGCCTGGGTGACCTGTCTGGCCTGGCCGTACTGGTCGAGCCCGTTTCCGCCGACGCCGACGGCGAGGACCTTGACGCCGCGGCCCTGGAGCGTCTTGACGACGTCGGCGAACCGGCGCCCGTTGCTGGGGTCGTGGCTGGGGGCGTCACCGACCAGGACGACGATGGGGCTGGCGCCGTCCCGGAACGTGTTCCGACCGCCGGCTCCGGTCGCCACCTCGTGGAGCGCGTTCCCCCAGTCCTCCGGTGTGTCGCCGCCGCCGGAAGCGGTCAGGGCGTTCACGCCGCGCTGGATGGCGGCGCGGTCGGCGGTGAACGCCTGGTGCAGGAGGAAGAGCCGGCTTCTGCCGCCCACGTCTCCGTAACTGGCCACGGCGAAACGGGAGTCGGGCTGCAGGGCGAAGACCTGGTTGACGATCGTGGGCAGGTTCTTCTTCACGTTGGCGATGACGTCGTCCATGCTCCCCGTGTTGTCCACCAGCAGCACCACGTCCGGCTTGGGCGGCACCACGGGGGTCCGCACCTGCTTGGCGACGGTGATCGAGGCACCGGGATTCAGCGACTGCTCCACCAGCGAGGGCGTGACCGGGGAGGTCGGGGCCGTCGCCGTCGGAGGGGACGAGGAGGAGGGCGAAGAAGAAGGGGAAGGGGCTGCGGATGGAGATGGGGACGGGGAGGGCGACGAGGAGGACGAAGTCGTCGCCCGGGCCTGCGGCGTCGTGTCTCCGATACCCGCTCCTACCGCGCCGAGCGCGAGGAGCGAGGCCATCAGGCCCGCCCTCAGCCGGAACAACCGCACGACATCCCCTTCCAGTTCGGCGTTGGCCAACCGTCCCCGGCGCCGCTCTTCGACGGAGCGGCGCCGGGGACACGCGTTCGGGAAGTGCGGTCTGCCCTTCAGGGCAATCCGCCTCTCCCTTCGCCGCCGAGGCGGACCGGCCTCTTCAGATCAGCCCCTGCCGGAGCGCATAGGCGACGACATGCGAGCGGTTGCGCAGATGCAGCCGGGTGACGAGGTCGTGCAGGATGTTCTTGATGGTGCGTTCGGAGTACGCGAGTTTGGTGGCGATGTCCCCGGTGTCGTACCCCTCGGCGACGAGCCGGACGACCTCGATCTCCCGGTCGGTGAGCCCGCTGAAGTTCAGGCCGCGCGGCGCGAGAACCTGGCTCTGCAACTGGCCGACCTGCTCCAGCAAGCGGCCCAGCAGGTCCGCGGGAACGCTGCCCTCTCCCCTGGCCACCGCGTTGATCACCTGCACCAGCCGCTCCGGCGTCGCCTCGGACCGGCGCAGGACCCCCGCCACTCCGCACTCGGCGGCGCCGACCAGCTGCTGGTCGTCGATGCGGGTGGCGACCAGCGCCACCCGGGCGGCCGTCGTCCGCCGGATGTGGCGAAGGGTCCGCAGCGACTCCTCGTCTATGGTGTCCACTACGACCACCACGACGGCGGCGGCCGGTTCCTCCCCCTCCTCCTGCAGCCGGATCTCCGGCCGGGGCCGCAGTTGGGTGGCGACCCCCGCTCTGGAGATCGGGTCATCTGCGCGCAGGCACACAACTATCCGGTCCACACCAGTCTCCCCCCTGGTCGAGCGCATCGCGGCGCGTCGAGCAGTATGCGGGAGGCGACTCCACGCAAAGTCAACAAGGCGTCAATGGGCACCTCAGCTTCCCGAAAGTCTTCCTGAGAGGACCGTGCCGACCGCCGACACCGGTCTTATTGTGCCGATCATGACAACTGCGGCGAGCCTGGACACGACCGCTGTGACCGCCGAGCCTGGTGGGCTGATCGAAGTCCCCCTTCAGGTACGCAACTCCGGCAGCACGGTGGAGGAGTATCGCTTCGAGGTCGTGGGCCCGGCAGCGGCCTGGGCGACCGTCGAGCCAACGAGCCTTTCGCTGTACCCGGACAGTACGGGCACCGCGGTTCTCGCACTGAGCCCGCCCCGAAGCCCGGACGTGCCGGCCGGGGACGTCCCGTTCGGGGTACGGGTGGTGCCCACCAGCGCCCCCGACACGGCGGTGCTCCCCGAGGGCGTCGTCACGGTCCTGCCGTTCGCCGAGATCACCGGGGAGCTGGTGCCCCGCGGGTTCGACGGGGCCTGGCGCGGCCGCACCGAGGTGGCCGTCGACAACCGCAGCAACATTCCGATGACGGTGCGGCTGACGGCCCAGGGCGACAGCTCCCGGGTGCGGCTGGGCTTCTCCCGGGACACCGTCGAACTGCCGCCGGGCGCCGCCGAGTTGACGCGGCTCACCGCGCGTCCGGCGCGACGGCTGTGGCGCGGCGCTCCCGTCGTCCATCCCTTTCAGGTGGTGGCGACGCCCGTCGGCGACGCCCCGCACGAGCCCGTCCCTCTGGACGGCACCTACCAGCAGGACGCGATACTGCCGAGCTGGCTGCCACGCGCCCTGATGGCGGCGGCGGCCGCAGCGGTCGCCCTGGCCATCGTGTGGTTCGCCCTGCTGCGCCCGGTGGTGCGGTCGGCGGCGCGGGAGGAGTCCCAGAAGCAGGTGGCCGCCGTGCTGTCGCCCAGCCCCGGGGCGTCCGCCACCAAGGGCGGCGGCTCGTCCGGGTCGGGGGGCTCCGGCGGAAAGGGGGCGGACACGGCCGGCGGTGGCTCAGCGACCTCCGGAGCCGCAGCGGGATCGGGCGGCGGAAGCACCGGCGGGGGCTCGGGCGGCGGAACAGGCGGCGGGAGCACGGGCGGCAGCGGCGGCGGGGGTGCGGTGGATCCGCGCAGCGCTCAGACCGGGGTGAAGGACTCGGTGGGCGGCGGCTCGACGGCCGACACGGTGTACCGGGTCCCGAAGGGGCAGGTGTTCGACCTGACCGACCTCGTGGTGCAGAACCCGCAGGGCGACTCCGGCACCGTCGTCATCTCCGCCGGAAGTCGGACCCTGCTGACGCTGGCACTGCAGAACTTCCGTGACCAGGACTACCACTTCGTCACGCCGATCGCGGTGCCCGCCGGGGGTCGGATCACCATGACGGTGACCTGCAGCCAGGTGGGACGGCCGGTGGGCGGTCCGACGGCGGCCCAGTGCGACGAGTCGGTGCTGGTCGGCGGGACGCTGCGACAGGCGCCCAGCCCGAGCCCCTCCGTCTCCCCTTCCCCCTCCGCGGCCTGACCCGGCCGAACGCGGCAGGACCGACCGGCAGCGGTCGGCCCCCGGGCTCGAGCCCGGGGGCCGTGCCGGTCATTCCTCGCCCTGTTCTTCCTGCTCCTCCTCGGCCCGCTGCACGAACAGCCCCTGCACGTCGGCGGGTTGCTCGTCCTCCTCGGCCTCCCGCTGGACCACTCCGGCCGGCGCGGCGGCGGTCGGTGCGGCCGGGGCCTGGGCGGACATGACACGATCCGCGTTCGCGCTGGCCTCCTGCTCATACCGGTCGGAGGGGTCGCTGACCCGGATCCCACCGGATGCGGGGGTCCCGTCGACCGGGCCGCTGCGCTGCTGGATCACATGGGTCAGCTCATGCGCGAGCGTCGTACGCCCGGCATGGGACGACGGGTCGTAGGCGTCCCGCTGGAAGACGACGTTGTTGCCGACGGTGTAGGCGTGCGCGCCGACGGACTTCGCGGACTCGTGCGCCGCGTCGCCCGTGTGCACCCGCACGTCGGAGAAGTCCGCGCCGAGCTTTTCCTCCATGTCGGAGCGGACGTCGGCGCCGAGGGTCTGCCCGGAGCCGGACCCGACGACGTCGTGCACGGGCGAGCGCTGCGGCGCGGGGGAATCCTCGTCCTGCTCCCGCTGCAGCATGGCGCCCACCGCGCTGTTGCCGACGGCCCGCTGGAGCGTGCCCATGCCGGACGGGCCCAGAACATCGGGGCGCCCCGCGGCAGCTGCCTTGAACAGTCGCGAGTCGTCGGTCTGGAGCTGCCTGTGGCCGACTTGTTGGTGGTCGTCGTCGTGGTCGTGGTCATGTACGTGGTCGGGCATTCTCGCTCCCTGGGACGTCCATCGGCAGACCTCTTGTGACCCTGACACTGCCTCAGCACGCGCGCCGGGTACAGGCGTACGACTGCTGTCGGAAGTGCAGCCGCCACTGCCCGATGAGGCAGCCGCCGTCCCGGGCGCCCTTCCTGGCGGTCGGCGCTGTCGGTGGCGGCCGGCCCGTCGTCCTGAAGGCACTCAGTGACGGCTCGCCGGTGGCGGGGCGGTCGAGTTCCGTACCACGAGTTCGGTGCCGACCTCCATGTGCTCCATGAGGAGCTTCTGCCCTTCGATGAGGGACAGCAGCGCGCGGGCCGCTTTCTGCCCCATGTCGTGCAGCGGCTGACGCACGGTGGTGAGGCCCGGAAAACTCTGTGCCGCCTGCGGAAGGTCGTCGAAGCCGACGACCGAGAGGTCGGTGGGCACGTTCAGGCCGCAGGCCCGTGCCGCGTCGACCGCGCCGAGTGCCATCAGGTCGGCGCCGGCGACGATCGCCGTGGGCCGGTGTTCGGTGATCAGGCGGGTGGTGGTGCGGAAGCCGCTGGCGTAGGAGAAGTCGCACGAGGCGACCAGCCGTTCGTCGACTTCCAGGCCCGCGAGCCGCATGGCGTCCTCGAAGCCCTGGAAGCGGATGGACGTGCTCTCGAGGTCCTCCTCGCCGCGGAGGTAGGCGATCCGGGTGTGTCCGAGGTCGAGCAGGTGCTGCGTGCCCTGACGCATCCCGTGGTAGTTGTCGACGGTCAGCCGGGGCAGCGGTACGGCCAGGCGGCGGGGGTCGATGATGACGCAGGGCAGTTTCTGCCGGCGGAGCAGTTCGACCGTCTCGTCCTCCAGTACGGGGGCGATCAGGAGCACGCCGTCGACGAGGCCGCGGGTCAGGAACTCGATGCGGTCCTTCTCCCGCACCGCGTCGTGGTACGAGGCGTTGACGAGCAGTTCCTGCTCGGCGCTGGCGAGTTCGTCGGCGACGCCGCGGAGGATCTCCAGGCCGTACTGGCTGGTCAGATCCAGGGCGATGAGGCCCACGAGCCCGCTGCGGCCGTTCTTGAGATTGCGGGCCGAGACGTTCGTCCGGTAGCCGAGTTTCCCGGCCACCTCCATGACTCGGCGTCGCGTCTCCTCGGAGGCTCCCGGCTTGCCGTTCACGACGTTGGACACCGTCATCGCGGAGACGCCGGCCTCCTCGGCCACCTGCGCGATGGTCACCCGCCCTGCCACCCGGACTCCTTCTGTCACCCGCACGAAAACACTATGGAAACTGTAACGATAAGGCAGTGGCGTCGTCAACGAAACGTCACACGCGCCGGGCCGTGAGCTCGACCATCAGCACACATACCGGAATATATAGCCCGCCACTCTGGAGGGCATGGCCACCCAGGCCTTACGGATCGACCACACAAAGTTACATATAGATGTCCGCTAAGTTTTGCGTTACAGTCCCCGCAATCGGCAGTTAACGATTGCCGCAAAGTCGGGTCGACCGGTCCCTTTCCGCATGTATCAACCCTTCCCCCACACGGAAACCGACCAGCCCGTTCAAATCCCTTCAGAGATGACAAGTCGGTCTGCGCCGACGATGGGTGAGGTATGCAATGAAGCGTTCTGGGAGAGGTCTCGCGGTCGCCACCGCCGTCGCCGCCATGGCGGTTTCGCTGGCCGCCTGCGGAGGCGGGTCGTCCGGCGCCTCCGCGGACGGCAAGGTGACCCTTCACGTGCAGGCGTGGAAGGGCGGCGGCGCCGAGCCGGCGAACGTCGCGGAGATCAACAAGGCGTTCGAGGCGGCTCACCCCGACATCAAGGTCGACTTCGAGTACATCACCGCGAACGACACCTACGTACAGAAGCTCCAGCCGGAACTGCTCGGCGGCAAGGCCGGCGACGTCATCATGGTCGACACGGACAAGATGAAGAAGTGGGGCGCCTCCGGCTACCTCGCCGACCTGTCCAAGGAGTCGTGGGCGAGCGAGATAGCCCCGGACGCCAAGCCCTTCGCCCAGTCCGACGGCAAGACCCTCGCCATGCCGATGGAGCTGATCGGCATCGGCCTCTACGCCAACATGGACCTGTTGAAGAAGGCGGGCATCACCGAAGTCCCCGCCGACTGGCCGACGTTCCTCGCCGACCTCGCCAAGGTCAAGAAGGCCGGCATCGACCCCATCGCGCTGCCTGACAAGTCCGGCTGGACCGGGAGCTCCGTCTTCCAGGCGAGCGGTTCGACCGTCGTCTACGACAAGAACAAGCAGTGGGACGCCGACTTCCTGGCCGGCAAGACCTCGTTCGACCCCGACTGGAAGACGCCGCTGGAGCAGTTGAAGACCCTGGAGGACAAGGGGTACGTCAACTGGAAGAACCAGATCGGCGTCGACGAGTGGTCGCAGGGACCGCAGGACTTCAGCGCCGGCAAGAGCGCCTTCTGGTACCAGGGCGCCTGGCAGGTCTCCAACATCAAGAAGGCCGGTTTCCCGGTCTCCTTCGCGCCCTGGCCGGGCGGCGAGGCGGGCACCAAGCCCAACAGCATGCTGTTCGCCGGAACGATGTGGGGCGTCAACTCCCAGTCGAAGCAGGGCGACGCGGCGCGTGAGTACGTCAAGTTCTGGTCGCAGAGCGCGAACCTCGCCAAGTACCTGGAGGCCGAGCACGCGGAATCGCCCTTCACGGGCGGCACCACGCCGGAGAACACCGAGACGACGGCCTTCACCACGGCCTTCAAGGAGGGCCGTTACCGGATCCTCCCCTCCAACTCCTGGTACGCCGCCGCCGCCGAGACCGACACCGGCTCCAAGATCCAGGCGTTCCTGCTGGGCCAGGCGTCCGCCGCGCAGACGCTGAAGGACATCCAGACCGCGGCGTCCGCGAAGTAACCCAGCCCCACACCCCTGGTCAGCCGTGGTGGGGGTCGCGGTCAGCGGCTCCTGACCGCCCCACGCCCGCCACGGCCGGCCCGGCAAGAGGAGAACCCCCGTGTTCCACCGCCGGCGTGCCACCATGGCAGCCTTTCTGCTTCCGGCGATCGTCATATACGGCGTCTTCATGCTGTATCCGCTGGCCCGCGGCGTCTACCTGAGCATGACCGACAGCCTCGGCGGACCCGTCGCCGACTTCGTCGGCACCGACCAGTACCGCGCCATGGCCGACGACCCGAAGGTCACCGCCGCCCTGTGGCACACCGTGCTGTACGCCGCCGTGGTCGTCGTCGCGCAGAACGGCCTCGGACTGCTCTTCGCGAGCCTGCTGTTCCGCCGTCCCAAGGTCCGCAAGACGCTCAGCGTCGTGCTGCTCACGCCGACCCTGATCTCCCCGGTGATGGCCGCCTTCATCTGGTCGTACCTGTTCGCCCCGACCGGCGGCATCAACGCACTGCTGGACCGGATCGGCCTGCACAGCCTCGATCACGTCTGGCTCGGCGACACCTCCACCGCGCTCTACTCGGTGGCCGCCGTCAACATCTGGATGTTCACCGGCTACTCCTGCGCGATCTTCCTCGCCAGCTACATGAGCATGCCGACCGAACTGCTGGAAGCCGCCGCGCTGGACGGAGCGAGCGGCTGGCGCCGCTTCATCAGCATCGAGTGGCCGCTGCTCGCCCCCGCACTCACCGTCAACGTGACGCTCAGCCTCATCGGCTCGCTGAAGGTCTTCGAGTTCCCCCTCGTGCTGACCAACGGCGGCCCGGCCGGGGCCACGGACACACTGACGCTTCTCGTGTACCGCAATGTCTTCGGCGGCGGGAAGTTCGCCTACGGAGTCGCGCTGTCGGTCGTCCTCCTCGTGACCGTGGTCGTCCTCTCCAGCGCCACCTCCTCCCTGCTCCGGCTCCGCGAACGACGCATCTGACGGCACGAGACCGACGGCACGAAACCGACGGCACGAACAGGAACACGAACAGGAACTGACGGATCGCCACCATGACCACAGACATCTCCTCGCCGCCCATCGCAACCCGGCCCGCGCCCACCGGCGCGCCCTCGCCCCACCCGCTGCGCCGTCTCGGCGGCGGTCTCGGCACCCTCCTGCTCTGCCTGGGCACCCTGCTGTTCGTCCTGCCGTTCCTCTTCACGGTCGTCACCTCGCTGCGCACGGCCGCGGACGTGGCCGGCTCCCCCCTGGGCATCCCGCACTCGCTGACCTTCAAGAACTTCACCGACGCGTTCAGCCAGATCCACTACGGGCGGAGCACCCTCAACACCCTGCTCATCACCGGGCTTTCGTGTGCGGCCATCACCGTGTTCGGCTCACTGGCCAGTTATCCGCTGGCCCGGATCACCCAGCGCTGGTCCACCGCGATGTACCGGCTGTTCATCCTGGGGACGTCGATCCCGGTGTTCGTCGTGGTGGCGCCCCTGTACCTGCTGATGCGCGACCTCAGCCTGCTGGACACCTACGCGGGCGTGGTCTTCATCTACACGGCCCTGTATCTCCCGGTCGCGGTGTTCTTCTACACCAGCTTCATCCGCTCCATCCCGGTCGACCTGGAGGAGGCGGCCTCGCTCGACGGCTGTGGAGCCTTCCGCACCTTCTTCACGATCATCCTGCCGTTGCTGCGGCCGGTCACCAGCACGATGCTGACCTTCGTCGCCCTGCAGGTCTGGAACGACCTGGTGGTGCCCCTGGTGTTCCTCCAGGACCCGGACAAGCGGACCGTCATGGTCAACGCGTACTCGTTCATCGACCCGCACACCGTGCAGCCGACCACCCTGTTTCCCGCCGCCCTGCTCGGTGTCCTCCCGCTGCTGCTGATCTTCGTCTTCCTCCAGCGCCAGGTGGTCGCCGGCATGTCCGCCGGCGCCGTCAAGTCCTGAACCCGCCCGGTCCGCAGCCCCCTCCGCACCCGACGACCTCCCCGTCCGAGGGCGACGCCCCCTGCCCCGACGCACCCCCCATGTCCCGGAAGGACCCTCCACCGATGTACGTGGTCTCCTACTTCACCGACGCCGACGAGGCGCTCCACCTGGGCTACAGCCACGACGGCCACGACTTCGTGACCGTGAACGGCGGCCGCCCGGTGCTGCGCGGCACGGTCGGCACCGGCCGGCTCCGGGACCCGTTCATCGGGGTCGGCCCCGACGGCCTGTTCCATCTGCTGGCCACCGACGGCTGGACGAGCCCCTTCATCGTCCACGCCACCTCGGCCGACCTGCTCACCTGGTCGGACCAGGAACTCGTCCCGGTCATGGCCGAGGTGGAGGGCGCCCACAACGCCTGGGCGCCGGAATTCTTCCCGGACCGCCGCACCGGGCTGTACCACCTCGTCTGGTCCTCGGTCGTCGAGCCCGGCAGCACCGCGGACGGCCGCGACTACGAGCATGTCGGCCAGAACCACCGCATCTGGCACTGCACCACCGAGGACTTCAAGGCGTACTCGGCCTCCGCACTCTTCTTCGACCCCGGCCACTCGGTCATCGACGCCACCGTGCGAGAGCGGGACGGCGGCGGATTCCTCATGGCCTACAAGGACGAGCGCGGCACCAACGACCTCGCCACCGCGCACAAGGACCTCCACCTGACGACCTTCGAGATCCCCGGCGGCCCGTACGCCGCCCCGACAGGACCGGTCACCCCCTCGGTGGTGGAAGGCCCCTCGATCTTCCGCCGCGGCGACGAGCTGGTCATGATCTTCGACCACTACCTGGAGGGGCGGTACGGGGCGGTCCGCAGCAAGGACGGCGTGGACTGGGAGTCCGTCGCCCTGACGCTGCCGCACGGCATGCGGCACGCCTCCGTCGTCGAGACGCCCGACCTGGCGGGACTCCCCCCGCGGTGAGACGACCGCGGTGAAGCCCGCGGTGAGGCCGCGGCCCCGCCACAGACTCCGGGCGCTCCGCTTCGGCAGCCGCCCGGTGCAGGAAGACCCGCGCCGCAGTCCGCGGCGCGCAGGACACTTCACCCAGCAAGGAGCGTCGCGATGAAGCGCCGCAGAACGGACCGCCCGGGCGTCCGGGCATCCCGCATCCTCACCCTGCTCGCCACCCTGGCCGGAGCCGTGCTCCTGCCGGCCCACACCGCTCTGGCCGCCGGCACCGCCCACTACGTCAACTGTTCGGCCGCCGCCAACGGCAGCGGCACCCAGGCCAGCCCCTGGAACTCGGTCAGCAGCGTCAACAGCACCACCTTCGCCGCCGGCGACAGCATCCTGTTCGCCGCCGGCACCACCTGCACCGGCCAGCTCACGCCCGGCGGCTCGGGCGCCTCCGGCAGCCCCGTCACCATGGGCTCGTACGGCATCGGCGCCAAGCCGGTCATCGACGCGAACGGCGCCACCGGCCCGGTCATCCATCTCCTCAACCAGCAGTACTGGGAGATCGGCGGCCTGGACCTCACCAACGCGGCGTCCTCGCCCGCCTACCGCTCCGGCGTCCTCGCCGAGAACAGCTCCGGGGGCGTCCTGCACCACATCCGGGTGCACGACATGAACATCCACGACATCAGCGGCTGGGCGGGCGGCTGGTACGCCACCAACGCGGGCGTCGGCGTCCAGACCGACCACACCACCCCCGTCTCCACCTGGGACGACGTGGTCGTCGAGAACAACACCTTCGACCATGTCGACCGCATCGCCGTCGCCGTCACCCCGGACGGGGACGGCCAGGGCACCGGCCTGACCACCGGCACGGTCATCCGCGACAACACCATGACCTACGACGGCGCCGACGACATCCTCGTCGTGAAGAACGACGGCGCGCTCATCGACGGCAACAAGGCGGGCTACGGCGGCGCGAAGAACACCTGCCCGCCGTCGGGCCAGTACTGCAACGGCGCCTCGGCCGGCATCTGGATGTCCGGCAGCTCCAACACCGTCGTGCAGAACAACGAGGTGTACTGCCATGTCAACGGCGCCGACGGCACCGGCTACGACGTCGACTGGGGCAACCACAACACCACGTTCCAGTACAACTACAGCCACCAGAACCTCGGCGGCTTCATGCTGGTGATGCCGCCCTTCAACATCGCGGGCGAGCCCACGTCGACCGTCCCGAGCGACGGCACGGTGATCCGCTACAACATCAGCGAGAACGACGGCACCAACACGGGCTGCCCCGCCGCCGGCACCCCGACCCACGGCACGGGCGTCTTCCACTTCGTCGGCAACATCCCCAACCAGAGCGGCAGTTCGGTCGCCGTCCCGCTCATCTACAACAACAGCGTCTACGTCAACAAGAGCGGCCTGAACACCCCGATCCTGTACTCACGCAGGGGATCGAGCGTCACCGGAACCCTCTCCTTCCGCAACAACGCGGTCTTCAACTACGGCACCGGCGGCTACTTCACCACCGGCTCCGGCTCCGTCTACTCCAACAACCTCTTCTACGGCAACCACCCGTCGTCCGAGCCCACCGACGCGGCGAAGGTGACGGCCGACCCCGAGTTCCGCAACCCGGGCAACGCCGACAGCGGTTCCTCCTACGCCGGGGCCGACGCCTACCAGGTGCATCCGTCCTCGCCCGTCATCCGGGCCGGCGCGGTCATCGGCGGCAACGGCGGCAAGGACGCCTTCGGCAACACCGTCTCCGCCACGGCCGCACCCGACATCGGTGCCTACAACGGCACCGGCGGCAATCTGCTCTCCAACGCGGGCTTCGAGACAGGGGCGTTGAGCCCGTGGACCCAGGCCAGCGGCGCCTCGTCCTCCGTGCCGAGCACGAACGCCCGCACCGGCGGCTACGCGCTGACCACGGCGGCGAGCGGCAGCGGCGCGAACCAGTCGCTGACGGGCCTCAGCCCCAACACCACCTATCTGCTGACCGGTTGGGCCAAGGTGGCGAACGCGGGTGAAACCCTCGCCGTCGGCGTCAAGGGCTTCGGCGGCACGGAGACCTACACCAACATCGCCACCACTTCGTACACCCAGGCGGCGTTCCTCTTCACCACCGGCTCCGCCGGCACCACGGCCACCGTCTACTGCTGGAAGAACAGCGGGGGCAGCGGGGCGGGTTACTGCGACGACCTCGCGGTCGAGCGCCTGTCCTCCGCCGCCAACGCGGTCACCAACCCGGGCTTCGAGGCCGGCGCCCTGACTCCGTGGACCCAGAGCACCGGGACGGCGTCCGGTGTCGTCGCCTCGAACGCCCGCACCGGTACGTACGCCCTGCAGACCGGAGTCAGCGCGAGCGGCGCGATCCAGACGGTCAACGGCCTCACCTCCAGCGGCACCTATCTGCTCGCCGCCTGGAGCAAGGCGGCCACCGCGGGTGAGGAGGTGGCGGTCGGCGTCAAGGGCTTCGGCGGAACAGAAACGTATCTGCGGAACTCGACGACGTCCTACGCACAGCAGCCGATCTTCTTCACCACCGGCGCCACCACCACCTCGGCCGCGGCCTACTGCTACAAGAACTCCGGCTCCGCGGCCGGCTACTGCGACGACTACACGCTGATCAAGCTCCCCTGACCCGACGACCGGTTTCCCCGACCGGAAATCCGAGCCGTGGGCGGGTCGGCGCCTCCGACCCGCCCACGGGCCGTCCCGGTCCACGGCCCCGGCGAACGGCCCGGACCGAGAAGGAGCCGATCAGGCAAAGCGGACGGTGACGGTGAGGCCGCCCGGGCGACCCGGTTCGGCCGTCGCCTCGGTTCCGTGCGCCTCGGCGATGGAGCGGACGATCGCGAGACCGAGCCCGTGGCCTGTGGTGCCGACGCGGTCCTGGGCGAGCCGGCGGAACGGCTCGAACAGATCCGGTACCCGGTCGGCGGGCACGGTGGGCCCGGTGTTGGACACGGTCAGCGTGTGGCCTTCGAGCCGTACCCGGACCCGGCCGCCCGGGTGGTTGTACTGAACGGCGTTGCGGATGAGATTGGTGAGCAGGTGGCGCAGCAGCACGGGATCGCCCAGGACCGTCAGCGGCCGGTCCCCCGTCACCGCCACGTCCACTCGCCCTTCCTCGGCCTGCGGAGCGAGTTCGGCCGCCACGAGCCGCGCGGCGGCCGACAGATCCACGGTCTCGGTCCGCTCCAGGCCTCGGTCGCTGCGCGCGAGCAGCAGCAGTGCGGCGATCAGCTGCTCGGCCTCGCGGTTGGCGGACAGGAGGTCCTCGCGCACTTCGGCGAGGCCCTCGGGAAGAGGATCGGCCAGGCCGACCTCCAGGCTCGTGCGCTGCACCGCGAGAGGTGTCCTGAGTTCGTGGGAGGCGTTGGCGACGAAGCGCCGCTGGCTCTCGAACGACCTCTCCAGCCGGTCGAGCATGGTGTCGAAGGTGTCGGCGAGGCGGTGCAGTTCGTCGTCGGGGCCGGTGAGCGCCAGCCTCTGGTGCAGGTTCTGCTCGCTGATCCGACGGGTGGCCTCCGTCATCGCGACGACCGGCCCGAGCGCCCGTCCGGCCAGCCACCGGCCGACCAGTCCGGCGAGAAGTGCCATGACGAGCAGTCCGACGACCGACCAGAGCACCATCTGCCGCAGGGCGGTGTCCTGCACGACCTGTACGGTCTGGTCGATCTGCCGGATGAAGGCGGCCGAGTCGTCGCCGGTCGCGACCGGCGGCGGCAGGGTTCCGTCCGGGTCCGTCGGGTACGCGCGGCCCACGGAGAACCCGCTGCCGCTCGGCGGGGCGCCTTGGGTGATCTCGATGCCCTTGACCTGTCGGGCCGTCCCGTAGCGCGCGAGGAGCACCACGAAGACCAGCAGCGCCGCTCCCGCCAGCAGGAAGAGCGCGGAGAACGCCACGCTCAGGCGGGCCCGGAACGGCATGCCCCGAAGCAGCGGCCGCTGGTTCAGTCGCACAGCCGGTATCCCTGTCCCTTGTCGGCGGCGATGAGCCCGGAGTCGCCCAGTTTGCGGCGCAGCCGGCTGACGGCGGCCCGTACCGCGCTGGTGCGCGGGTCGAGGTTCTCGTCCCAGACGGTGCGGACGAGTTCGTCGTGCGGCACCGCCGTCCCCCGTGCCTCCATGAGCAGTTGCAGGACCGCGAACTCCTTGGGGGTCAGCTCCAGCGGCCGGCCGCCCACCGAGACCTGGTGCCGTGCCCGGTCCAAAGTGATGTCCTCGTGGCGCAACACGACCGGCGGCGGCTTGGGCGCGCGGCGGCTGAGCGTCCGCACCCGGGCGGTCAACTCGGCGAAGTCGAAGGGTTTGGCCAGGTAGTCGTCGGCGCCGAGAGCCGTGAGCCCGTACACCTTGTCCGTGACCTCGGCGGCCGCCGTCAGCATCAGGATCCGCGGTGGGGCGGTGAGTTCGCGCAGCCGTCGGCACACCTCGTCGCCGGTCATGACCGGCAGATCGCGGTCGAGGACGAGCACGTCGTAGTCGGTGACCAGACACATCCGTTCGGCCTGCGCACCGGTGGAAGCGACGTCGACGGCCATCGCCTGCCGACGCAGACCGGTGGCGATGGTACGGGCGAGGATGTGATGGTCCTCGGCTACCAGAACTCTCATGCGCCCCATGAAACCCGGCGGGGTATTGCAGCGGGATAAGAACGGCCCGGCGTCTCGGGGACGGCGTCCTTATACCGCCGCAACGTGCTTATCCCGCTGCGCAGGACGTCCTGTTTCTGTCGTGGCCATGAATTTCGTCAAGCGCGCCGGCCTCAGTCTGCGTGCCGGGAAAGCCCGCACCGCCGTCCTCCTGGGCATCTTCGTCGTCATCTGCACCCTGCTGCTCGGCGGCTTCCTGCTGCGCGGCGCCGCCGCCCGGCAGGCGGCGGACGCGCAGCGGACCATCGGCGTCGATGTGACGCTGAAGGGCGAGGGCCTGACCCCCGCGCTGGCGGACCGGCTCGGTGCGTCCCCGCGGGTGCACCGGTACAACCCGTTGCTCCCGCTCGAGGCAACGGCGCTCGGCATCGAGCCGCTGGAGCCCGATGCCCCGAGACCGCCCGGCGACCCCGTCGGGGCGAGGACAGCGCCTGTGCTGGCGCTGAACGGCGTACGGGACTCGGATCTGCTGCTGCCTTTCTCGTACGGCTCGCACAGGATCACGGCGGGGCGCGCAATCACCCCCGAGGACGCCGGCCGCGAGGTCGCCGTGGTCGAACAGCGGCTGGCCGGGAAGAACGGGCTCGAGGTCGGCGACACCGTACGCGTGGGGTCCGCCGACGGCAGGCGCGTCGTGCCGCTCACCGTCGTCGGGATCTACCGGGACCCGATGCCGGACCCGTCGAGCTGGACGCCGCCGCGCCTGCTGCCCGGCAACGCGCTCTACGTGCCCGTCCGCACCGTGCAGCGGCTGAGTCCCGGTGCGGCGGACCTCACCGAGGCGGTCTTCAGGACCGGCTCCCCGGAACAGGCCGAGCAACTGCGCAGCGAGGCCCGCCGACTGCTCGGCTCGGGTTCGTTCGACTTCCGCGTCAACGACAAGGCGTACGACGATCAGGTCCGCCCGATCCAGCGGGTCGGCGCCTTCGCCGGGCTGATCGTCCGGATCGTCGCCGTGGCCGGTGCGCTGATTCTCGGGCTCGTCGTGATGCTGCAGATCCGGGACCGTCGCGAGGAGCTGGGGGTGCTTCTGTCGCTGGGCGAGCGGAAGTGGCGGCTCGTCGGCCAGCACACGGTGGAAGTGGTCGCCGTCGCCCTGCCCGCCGTGGCCGTCGCCGCCCTGGCCGGTCAGCTCGCCGCCCGGCAGACGGGCGATGCGCTGCTGGACCGGCGGGAGCCCGCCGCCCTGCGGCCCGGTTCCCCGGACACCCCGACCGACGTGCCCGAGATGCGCGTCGAGCCCGCCGACCTCGGCCGGGTCGCCGGCATCGCTCTCGGCATCTCGCTCGTCGCGACCGTCATCCCCGGCATCGGCATTCTCCGCCTGCACCCCCGCTCCCTCCTCGCCGCCGGCGAGTAGCCACCGCACCGACCGCACCGACACGGATCGAGAGCCGAAACCGATATGAACTTCGTCAAACGCGCGGGGCTCAGCCTCTGGTCCCGCAAGGGAAAGACCCTGCTCACCCTGTGCACCTTCCTGGTCATCTCCGTGATGGTGCTGGCCGGTGTGCTGATCAGGGACGCGACCGCACAGGCCAGACGGGAAGCCGTGCGCTCCGTCGGCGCCGAGGTCAACCTGGCGATGGACCTGCGCGATGTGAGCGCCGGCGGTGGCTTTGTGGCCCCTCGGATCGACGTCACGGTGGTGGACCGGCTGGGCGCGTCCCCGCTGGTGCAGAAGTACAGCTACTCCACGTTCGACCGGGGCGTCGTCAAGGGCGGCGTCGAGCTGGTCGCCGAGGGTGTGGACGTCTCGGCGGCGGGCATGGGGCCCGATGGCACCGCGACCCTCGGCGTCCTGGACTCCGCCCTGCTGCCCGCCTTCCGCAGCGGCGCCTTCAAGCTGCTGTCCGGCCGGCACCTCACCGCCGCGGACAAGGACGAGCGCCTGCTGCTGATCGAGGAGCGGCTGGCCCGGAAGAACGGCCTCGGGCCCGGCGACAGGATCACCCTCGGCGCGAACGAGGGCAAGGCCACCGCCGACTTCACCGTGGCCGGCGTCTACCAGGACCCGCGTCCCGGCTCCGAGCCCGACCCCGAGTACGGGATCAATCCTGCCAACATGCTCTACGCGTCCGTAGGCGGCTTCACCGCGCTCAACTCCACCGGGACCGGACCCCAGCAGGTCGGACAGGCGACCTTCCTCCTCGAGGACGCCGACGACCTGGAGAGGTTCAAGGCGGAGGCCGGGCGGATCGCGGGTTCCGCGCTCGACGGGTTCGCACTCGACGCCAACGACAAGGCGATCCGGCAGATGACCGGCCCGCTGGACAGCATCACGTCCACCGCCACCCTCGCGATGTGGCTGATCGGCCTCGCGGGCACCGTCGTCCTCGCCCTCCTCGTCGACCTCGCCGTCAAACAACGCCGCAAGGAGTACGGCGTACTGCTGGCCATGGGCGAGAAGACATGGAAGCTCATCGCCCAGCAGGCGCTGGAGATCGTCGCGGTCGCCGTGTTGGCCGTCGGTCTGAGCTCGCTGTTCACCGAGGGCCTGACCCAGAGCGTGGGCCAGTCGCTGCTCGGCCGGGAGGCCGCCGACGCCCGGCACGAACTCGACTCCTGGCAGCCCCCGGCCAAGGGGAGCACCGGCCTCGCCGACGGCAGCGACCCGGACGACAGGCCGGTGGAGAACGCCGACCCCGTCGACAGGATCACCGTCCGGCTCGAACCGGCGGCCCTCGCCGCAGTGGGCGCCGTCGGCCTCGGCATCGGCCTGCTGGCCACCGCCGTCCCGGCCGCCTTCCTGCTGCGGCTCAATCCGCGCACCATCCTCACGAAGGGCAAGTGAAGGCCACCATGACCGATTCCACCCCCACCCCGCCCCTCCTCCGGCTCGACGGCGTCAGCCACGTCTACGCCGACCAGCGCCGCAGGACCACCGTGCTCAAGAACATCGACTACAGCTTCGAACGCGGCGTCTTCTACACCGTCCTGGGCCCCTCGGGCAGCGGCAAGACCACGCTGCTCAGCCTCGCCAGCGGCCTCGACACCCCCACCCGGGGCGCCATCAGCTTCAACGGCCAGGACCTGACGAAACTGGGCCTGGGCCACTACCGCAACCGGCACGCCGCCACGATCTTCCAGCACTACAACCTGCTCACCTATATGACCGCCCTCCAGAACGTCACCACCGCCATGGAGATCACCGGTGTGAAGCCGGACCGTGGCGGACGCGGGGGACGCGGACGCAGGGCCCGTGCCCTGGAACTGCTCGAGCGGGTCGGCCTCGACAAGGACCTGGCCACGCGCAACGTCCTGCGGCTCTCCGGCGGCCAGCAGCAGCGTGTCGCCATCACCCGCGCCCTGGCCTGCGACGTCGACATCCTCTTCGCCGACGAACCCACCGGAAACCTGGACGAGGAAACGGCACACGGGGTCATCGGCGTCTTCCGCGAACTGGCCCACGAACAGGGCAAGTGCGTGGTCGTCGTCACCCACTCCCAGCAACTCGCGGCGCGCTCCGATCGCGTCCTCACCCTGCGCAAGGGCAAGCTGACGGACGAGGTGCGCCCACGCTGACCACGCGCCCGCCGGCTACGACGTGCCGGGCAGCCGGACCGTGACGCGGAGACCGCCGGCGGGACGGGGCACGAGGTCGAGGATCCCGTCGTGGGCGCGGACGATGCTGTGCACGATGGCCAGACCGAGGCCGACGCCGGCGTGCTCGTCGGTGCGTACGCGTTCCGTTCCGCGCTGGAAGGGTTCGGCGAGGGTCGGTACCCGTTCCGGTGGGAGCCGACGGCCCGTGTTCTCGACCCGCAGCACGCTCGTGTCGCCGTGCGCCTCGGTGTGGACCGTCACGGCGCCGCCGGCGGGGAGGTTGTGGACGAGGGCGTTCTGGACGAGGTTCGTCACCATCCGCAGCAGAAGCTCCGCGGAGCCGCTGGTCCGGGCCGCCCCGCCGGTGACGTCGAGCGTGATCCGGCGCTGTTCGGCGAGGGGAAGCAGCGTTTCGGCGGCCTCTTCGGCGAGGAGGGAGAGGTCGACGCTCTCACAGGCGAAGGGTGCGTGGTCGCCGCGGCTGAGCAGCAGGAGGGCCTCGGTGAGGTCGATCGCCCGCGTGTTGACAGCGTGCAGGCGTTCGATGAGTTCGTCCCGGTCCCGCGTGGGGTCCTTGCGGGCGACGTCGAGGAGCGTCCGCGAGATCGCCAGCGGGGTGCGCAGTTCGTGGGAGGCGTTCGCGGCGAACCGCTGCTGCTCGGCGATGTGCGACTCGAGCTGTCCGAGCATCGAGTCGAACGCGTCGGAGAGCTCACGGAATTCGTCCTGGCGGTCCTTCATGCGGATGCGGTGGGACAGCGACCCGTTCCCGGCCTTCCGTGCCGCGTCCCTGATCCGGGTGAGCGGTGCGAGCATCCGGCCGGCGAGGATCCATCCTCCCAGGAGGCCGAACACGAGCAGGAAGGCCAGCGCTGTGGCCGCGGCGGGGGCGAAGCCGCGCAGGAGGTCGGCGCGGTTGGGCCCGACGATGATGACGGCGCCGTACGCCTTCTGGAGGGCTCTGGGGTCGTCGGCCGGTAGCCAGCGCAGCACGAACACCCACATGACGGCCAGGAGGAGAGTGCCGGCGACGAAGAGGAATCCGGCATAGCTGAGGGTGAGCTTCAGCCGGGCGCTGCGCCCTGGGCGTCCGTTCACGGAGCGTCTATTCATGCGTGCCGCCGGAGTGGGTGGTTTCGGGACCGGTGTCGATGCGGTAGCCGACACCCGGCACCGTGGCGATGATCCACGGCTCGCCGAGCCGTTTGCGCAGCGCGGAGACGGTGATGCGCACGGCGTTGGTGAGGGGGTCGGCGTTCTCGTCCCACGCCCGTTCCAGCAGCTCTTCGGCGCTGACGACCCCGCCCTCGGCGGCGACGAGGACTTCGAGGACGGCGAACTGCTTACGGGTGAGCGCGACATGACGTCCGTCGCGGAAGACCTCCCGGCGGAAGGGGTCGAGCCGCAGGCCCGCGATCTCGCGGACCGGGGGCCGGGCGTACGCGCGTCTGCGGTCGAGCGCCCGCAGCCGCAGGACGAGCTCGCGCAGCTCGAACGGTTTGGTGAGGTAGTCGTCGGCGCCGAGCCCGAATCCGGAGGCCTTGTCGTCGATCCGGTCGGCAGCGGTGAGCATGAGGATCGGGATGCCGCTGCCGGAGGCGACGATGCGCCGGGCGACCTCGTCGCCGGAGGGGCCCGGGATGTCGCGGTCGAGGACCGCGAGGTCGTAGGAGTTGACGCTGAGCAGTTCCAGGGCGGAGTCGCCGTCGCCTGCGATGTCGGCGGCGATCGCCTCCAGCCGCAGACCGTCACGGACGGCTTCGGCCAGGTAGGGCTCGTCCTCAACGATCAGTACGCGCATGTCAAAAGCCTAAGCAGCACAACATATCGCCGACGTATGCGTGGACGTGCGCGTAGACGTGCGTACACCCGACGCACGGCTCAGCCCGCCGTCGTCGGCGCGGGGTGCGACCGCTCCGACGACGCTTGTGCCTCGGTGCGCCACCAGCGGCGCGACGCCAGCGCGGCCAGCACGGCGCCGGTGGCGTTGACCAGTACGTCGTCCACGGAGGACACCCGGTCCAGCCGCAGGACGTACTGTGCGGTTTCGACCAGGGCCGAGCAGCCCGCCCCGAGCGCCAGGATCCGCGGCACGGACGCCAGCGCCGCGAACCGCATCGGGGCGAAGAACCCCAGCGACGCGAAGACCAGCAGATTGCCGACGATCCCGAGCGGCCCCATCGTGACCAGGTCCCGCAGGGGTACGAGGCTCACCCGGGCGGGGACGACGCCCGCCCCGCCGCCCGGCATCATGGTCATCCACACGAACGGCACCGTCCCGTGGACCATGCCCACCTCGGCCAGCGACAGCCGCCACGCCGATGAGACGCCTGCGGCCCTCCGACGGCACGCCGACGCCCACGCCACCAGCACGGCCAGCGGCAGCGCGACCAACGTCATGAGCACCACACCGTTGAACGTGTCGAAGCAGCCGTGCCACCGCCCGGCCATGCACCTCGGGGCGGACATCATGAGCGGCCTCCGCACGACGAACACGGCACCCGCGATGCCGAGGATCGCCAGACCGAGGAGCACGATCCTGCGCGCACGGCGGGGCGGTGCCGACAGGGCTGCGTCATGGTTCATGCCCCCATTGGAGACGGCGGGCCGTTGCGGTGGCGTATCCCCTTTTCGATACGCCCGCGATACACGGACTCCCCTCATCGGTGATCGCGTCGGCGGCAGGGTCGCCCCCGCATGACACCACGCCGCTCCACCGGCTGGTCCTCGTGCTCGCGGCCGCGCACGTCGCTCAATCGGACGGCGTGAGCGCAGACCGCACGCCGAACCACTGCTCGGCGCCGTACGCCTCGAACCGCTCCACCTCGGTGAACCCCAGCTTTGCCGCGAGGCGCATCGAGCGCTCGTTGGCGGTCTGGGTGCGCAGCACCACCGACCTGCCGGGAAACTCGTCCGCGAACCAGTCGAGCGCCGCCGCGCACGCCTCGGCGGCGAACCCGCGTCCCCACACCTGGGGCAGAAGCAGGTAGCCGATCTCGGCCTCCCCGACATCCGGACGGACGTGCCCCGGACTCTCCGCGTCATGCCGAACGAGCTTGACCATGCCGATCATCGCTCCGCCGAGCTCGATCACGAAGAGGCCGGGCCGCCGTCCGGGCACCTCGCGCTCGAGCTCATCACGCGGGCGAGGGCCACCGAGGTAGGTATGCACCTCCGGTGAGGCGAGCAGGTCGATGAACGCCGCACGGTCTCGGGCCTCGGGCTCGCGGAGCACGAGCCGCTCGGTTCTGATCGGGGCGGGCGGCCAGGCGACGGGTCCGAGCTCAGTCATGCCGGCCAACCTAATCCGCGGTCCCGGCGGCGATCAACACGCGCGGTTTCGCAAAGGAGCGGGCGGCCGGTGGCGCGCAGACACCCCTCGCTTCGGTGTCCTCCGGTCGCCCCGGACGAGGTGAACGCGGCGCTCGTCGACTTCCTGACGACCTGTTCCTGACGCCGCCGGCCGCCCGGCCCGCGCGGCCCCGCCACCGCCGAAGGCTCGCCGGCCCGGTTCGCCGAGCAGGTCGTGGCGAGCTTCGCGTAGACGCCCGACGCCCGGGTCGTCATGGGGGTCCGGGGAGGAAGGCGGTCCGCCCCTGTCGTTGCGTGCCTCACGACCGTGGGCGGAAGTAGGCCTCGGTGGATTCCTTGCCGACGACGGTGGCAACGCAGCGATAGACCCGCAGGCCGTCTGCGTACGACATCTGCGACGGCGGAACGATCTCGATGGTCCAGTCCGCGAGGGCGATGTCCCGTGCCCTGCCGAGCCGGGACTTGGCCAGGACGTCGCGTGAGCAGAGTTGGCGCACGGTGGGGTGCCGGGCCAGTTCCCGCTGGTCGATGGTCATGCCGTCGGCGGGCAGCGGTGCGATGGCGAAGGTCTCCCAGGGGTGCTCGACGAAGCAGTCGGAGCGGTTGACGGTGACCATGCCCACGATGGCGACGATGCCGCCCCAGCACTCCGCTGTCTCGGTGCAGCGCGCGTCGGCCCCGGGCACCGCGGCCGCGGGGCAGTCCTTGGTGGTGGTCGTCACCCTGAAGTCGGTGGCGGCGGAGCTTGGCACGGCTGACCGGGAGGCCCCTGGCGTCGTGCTTCCGGCGGAGCCCCGGGCGGATCCCGTCGTCGCCGAACCGCTCCCGTCGGCCAGGACCGCGGTGGCCCCGACCACCGCCAAGGCTGCGGTCGCCGCGAGCACGAGCACTGCCGATCGCCGTCGTCCGCCGCGCTGTTCGCCGCCGACCACGGTCGGCGGCGACACGGAGACCGATGCCGCAGGCGTGGCCGGCAGTCCGGTCGCGGACGACGTGCTGTGCGGTGCGTGCAGGTCGGCCGCGGCCAGGGCGTCGCGCAGAGCCTCGGCACTGGGCAGGCGGTCGGCCGGATCGGCGGCCATGGCTCGGCGCAGTACCGCCATGAGCGCCGGGGGCACACCTGGCACGTCGGGCAGCGGCCAGGTGTGCCGCACGATGACCTCGGCGAGACTCAGGCTGCCCTGTTCGGGGGCGTGCGCCGGGCGGCCGTGCAGCAGGGCGTAGACGGTCGCGCCCAGGGAGTACACGTCCCCGGCGGGCGTGGGCTCGGCCAGGCGGAATGCCTCCGGCGGGGCGTACGCGGGTGTCAACGCCTCACGGGTGACCGAGAGTTCCTGACCGGGCCGGGGCATGGCGGCAAGTCCGAAGTCGGCCAGGGCGACCTCGCCGTACTGGTTGACCATGATGTTTCCCGGCTTGATGTCGCGGTGCAGCACTCCGGCGGCATGCGCCGCGGCGAGCGCGTCGGCGATCCGCACGCCGATGCTCCGCGCCTCCTCGACCGGGAACGCTCCCTGCTTGTACAGCCGGTCGCCCAGCGATCCTCCCGGGCACAGCTCCAGCACCATGTAGGGCCGACCGTCGGCGAGGATTCCGGCGTCGTACACCGCGACCACGTTCGGATGGCCCGACAGCTGACCGGCCGCGGTGACCTCGCGCAAGAACCGCTGCCGGTCACGCGCGCCCGCCAGTACACGGCTGTCCACCTTCAGCGCGACCTCCCGTCCGACCGACAGCTGACGCGCCCGGTACACGGTGGCGAATCCGCCCTGGCCGAGAACTTCCAGAACCTCGTATCCGGACAGGCCCAACAGTTGGGAGTGCATGGCGCTGACACCTTCAGGGGGACGGGGAGAAGAAAGGACAGGACGGCGACTGTAGCCCGCCGCACTGACATCGAAGGCTTCCGAAGAGTCAGGCGCCGTGAATTCCGTGAGCGGTTGCGTGGTACCACGGATCCCGACATGCGCTCGATGACCGACCGTCCCCTGCGCCAAGGCGGCGGTGGGGGAGAAGAGCCGCACCGCCGCCGTCGGCCGAAGGCGGGATCACCGCGCCTGAGGGCCTGGCCCCCACGTCAGGGGGAGGGTCTCGCGTGGGCTCAGTCGATACAGAACTCGTTGCCCTCGATGTCCAGCATCGGGATGCACGCATCAGTGCCGTCATACAGCGTTCGCACGTGTACCGCGCCGAGCGGGACCAGTCGTGCGCACTCGGCCTCAAGTGCGGCGAGGCGCTCCTTACCCACGAGTCCGGTCCCGACCCGCACATCAAGATGCACCCGGTTCTTGGCGGCCTTCCCTTCGGGGACGCGCTGGAAGTACAGTCGCGGGCCGACACCTGAGGGATCACTGCAGGCGAACCATGAATCCCGCTGCTCAGGTGACTGCGAGCAGTTGAAGTCGTCCCACGTGGCAAACCCCTCCGGTGGCGGCGGTACGACGTACCCCAGCACCTCGCACCAGAAACGAGCGAGGCGCTCAGGTTCCGCGCAGTCGAAGGTGACTTGGAACTGCTTGATCGCTGACATCGGCGCAACATACCAGGGGGACTCTGCCTCCCACCGGTGACGAGGAGAGCGCCGGGGAGCCGGGGAACAGGCCGTCCGCTGTCAACCACATGTCATGGATGAGCAACTCTTCCCCGGACGGAAAGAAGGTCCGTCCATCCATCCGCCGGACTCCTCCTCGCATCCCCTGGACTGCCATGCTGCGACGCCGAACTCCCGTGTTCACAGGCCCCGAGCTCGACGACGGCCAACTCCAGCGAACCCTCGCCGAGTTGCGCCCCTCCCAGCAGATGCACGGCCTCGGGACCGGGGCAACCCGCCCGCTGTGGACGCCCGCCGCCGAGTTGCTGCGTACCACGGGCCGCGACTGGGACCGCCGGGCGCACCGGGTCTCCGTGCTGGCCCGAGCCCTGCCACCGGTCGTCGCAGACCGGTGGATCAAGGACTGCCCACGGGATCCCGATGCCCTGGTCCTGTGGGCCTGCGCCCAGGTCGCCCAGGTCGCCCAGGTCGCCCAGGTGAAGGAGAACACCGACTGGTCGGACGCACGGGAGGTGTACGGCAACTGCGGACGGGCTGCGGAGGCCGCTCCGGAGGACCCCACTCCGTGGCTGGCCGTCCTGTGGCTGATGTACGCCTGCGCATCCCCGGCACAGGCAGCCGTACCGGTGTGGACCGAGGCGATCACCCGTGACCCGTGGAACCGCGCCGCCTGTCACCAGATGCTGCGCCATCTCTCCCCGCGCGGCCACGGAACGCTCATGCAGACGCTCGACTTCGCGGAGCGGTGCACCCATCAGGCACCTCACGGATCGCCTGTCGCCCTGCTGCCCCTCGCGGCTCGAGTGGAACTGGTCGCGTACCGGACGACCAAGGATCCCACCGCCGCCTTTGCCGCCGACGGTCACTGGTACGAACCCCGGGCCGCCACCGAGGCGGACACCGCCCTGGCGAAGTGGTTCCACGCGGAGACCCCGCCCCATGCCGAAGCGCTCGCCGACCTCAATCTGCTCGCGCTCGCCCTGACCCGCATGAAGCGGACCAGGGACGCCGCTCCCGTGTTCCGCCGCATCGGCCGCCACATGACCAGCCACCCCTGGGACCTTGTCCCTGACGCTGTCAGAACCTTTCAGTACTGGCGTGACCAGGCCCGAGGCTGACCCGAGGCCATGACCAAGGGTGGTCGTTCAAGCTCACGAGGTTGTGGGCGACGCCGGTCGACCGCGCGCAGTAAACGGTCCCCTGTCGGGACACCGCGCCGCCGGACGCGTGAGCGACGCAACCTCTTCCTGATGCCCGCCGCGGCCTCAGCGCCGCGCGTGACGGATCTTCAGCCGCCCGAACCCCATGGCCCCGGAGATCCGGATCCTCGGCCCGTCGGTGCCGGAGCCCCGTCGGGGCTTGTATCGCGTGTCCTTCCACCCGGTGTGCAGATCCTCGAAGTCGACGATCGCGTCGCGAGGCACCGTGATCCTGGCCCGGCCGGTGCCGAGTTGCAGCTCGATGTCGACCACCGGATGCTCGATGACCGCCCGGGACAGGTCCAGATACACCCTTCCGTATGCGGACTCGACCTTCAGGAACCGTGGTACCCGCCATGGACCGCGCCGCTTGATCCGTCCGCCGGCCGCGCTGATCGTGGACGTCGTGTCCGCCTTCTCCGCCGGGAGCGAGGCCAGCACCGAGTCAAGTTCACGGTGCGTCTCGGCGGTGAGCACCCGATGGAGGCGTTCGTCCATCTCCTCGTGCGAGATGTGCCCTTCGGCGTACGCCTCCTGCACGCGCCGCACGGCCGTGTCACGGTCGTCTTCGCCGAACAGTCGCGACGGGTCTTCCGGCAGAGAAGTCACCGGCTCAGCCTAGTGGGCTGCCTCGCCGCGTCGGGGACCGCTCCTTGCGCCGGGTCTGCTCCATCCGGCGAAGCGGGGTGTTCGTCAGTTCGGGGGCCCAGTCGGACGGCGCTGGTCATGTGCCTGCCCCTGTCTCGGCCAGCGCGTCGCCGACCTCAGAACGCGGTCCAGGTGAAAGCCACCTTGTCACCGGCGTTCAGCTTGAACTGGCAGCCGCCGACGGGCGTGGACGTTCCGTTGACGGAGATGTTCCAGTAGGCGACGCCCCCGCCATCGACGTTCTTGATGGTGTCCACCGAGAAGTCGTCGAACGACGCGTACCAGGTGCCGTCCCAGGTGAAGTGCCGCTTGCGAGCGGCATCGTCGAGGGCGGCCGTCGGCGTGGGTACGGCGGTGGGGTTGGCTCCGCCGTTGGTGCCGTCGCATCTGTGGGTACCGCCACTCGTGGTGGTGACCTCATGCCCCTGGGTCTTGATCTTCCCCTTGAAGAGGAGTCCGTCCGGGCCCTGGACGGTGAGGCTCACCTTGACGGGGGCGTTCGTGCCGTCGGCGCTCCGGGCGTGGGCGGTGGCGGGCGCGGAGGCGAGGGCCAGGCCGAGGGCGGTCGCGACGATGACCCTGCGTCGTGCGGGTGTGCGGTTCAAAGCTGAGCCTTCCTGGTTTCGCGCTGCAGACCATGACAGTGGGAAGCGGTCCTCAGCACGTGCCGGGTCGCCCGACTCGCGGCCCTTCGGGCCGCTCACGGTTGCAGGTCAGTGCCGTCAGGTGCCGAAGTCCTGGGAATCCTAAGGCCGTTGGGATGCTGCCACCAGAGGGCCCACGGCCGTACGCCATGACGCCTCGGACCACGTCGACACCGCGGAGATCGGGACAGTGTGTCAGTGGGGGCTGGTTGGATACGGGCATGCGCGGTTGACCGGCCCGTCGTTCGAAGCAAGGAGAGTCCGATGTCCGAGCATGAGATCGAGGACCTGGTCGCGGACTCGGTCATCGTCCTGGACGGCCACACCGAGTCGCACGACCCGCGCGTCCGCGACTGGTTGGCGACCCTGTACGACTTCCAGAGCGGCCACGACTGCTCGTTCACGCACTTCCGCGTGATGGACGTCCTGCTGCGCCGCGGCTACACGTACCGGTTCCCGGTCGACCGTCACCCCGACCACGCCGAGAGGTCCGCGTACTTCGACGCGCTGACAGCGTTCACCGGGCTGCGCACGTTCGACGAGGACTCCCCCGACTTCGACGGCTACGAGTCCTGGCTCGAAGACGGCTACGTGGACCCCCCGTTCCTCTACTGCGACGCCGGCACCGAGCTGTGGCGGCGCATGGCCGCCGCCGGTGCACTCCACGGCCCCGACGCCGCCCCACCCCGCCGGACCCCGCTGATCGAAGTGGTCCGCGAGATCGCCGTCGCCGCGGAGAAGGAACAGGATCACGAACTCATGGGCATGTGGTACGCGTTCGGCTGCGACACTCTCCTCCGCGGCCCCGCAGGCTGCCCCTTCGACGTCGCCGAACTCGCCGAAATGTCCGCCGTGCGGGATCTGCGCGCCGTGGTCCGCCGCACCGACGCCCTGCCCATCGCGCAACGGTCGCCCTACGCCGTCCCCGTGGAGTCGGCCGATCACCACGAACTCGAAGCCTGGTGGTGGCAGCTGTAGGCCCGGCACCGCTCAGTTCACCGCAATGAGTCTGCGCCTCTATCTGGACAGTGCCCGCCGGCCCCGTACGCCCGACGGGTCGGCGGGTGAATGGGGCGACTTCTTCGACGGGTCGATGGAACTGGAGGCCAAGAACTGGCCGCCGCTGCTCTGGTGGGCGATGTTCGGCCCCGAGGACCTCATGGAGGCGAGGATCGCCGACGCCGAGGACGCCGGTACCGATGAGCACGCGGAGTTGCTGAGCCAGTGGGGCGAGGCCACCTACCCGTACCTGGTGGTCGACCAGCGGACGGCGCTGTCGCGACTGCACGCCCGGCGGCAGGTGCTGACCAGTCGGCTCGGGGCGCGGTTCTCGCCTCTCTACGATGAGTTCGTCGCGCTCATCGACGCCCGGTTCGGCCCCTACGTGCTGCTGCGGACCGAGGCGTTGGCCGATGGCGGCGAAGGCGGCATCCGCCTGCGGTTCGAGGAGACCCTGGCCGACTTGGAGCGCCTCGACGTCGGTCACGCCACCGCCGCCGACGGGCCGGTGGACAGGCTGATCTCGGATTTTCGGCGGTGGCAGCACACGGGTCCGGTCCCGCTACTGGCAGGGGTCGGCGACGGATGGCCGAGCGTCGCGCTGCGGGAGGGCTTCGCAGGCACCGCGGTCAGGCGGTCGTCCAGCCGGAGCGCCGAGCGGTCCACCGCTGAGCGCCGGGTGTGGGGCGTTCTCGTCGTGGTCTGCGGCGTCGGTGCGTACTGGCTCACCAGGAGTGTCCGGCCGGTCGTCGCCGCGGTCGGCGTCGTCCTGACCGTGCTGGTGGCAGGTTTCGTCCGGCGGCGGAAGTAGTCCCGCAACCGCGTTCTCATGGACGCCGGGCTCCTGCGCATCCCCTTGGACAGCCAGGAACGGCTGAGCGCCGGCCGGTTCAGCGGGGGCGGTGGCGTTGAACTCGCCGGTGGCGAGCCGGCCCTCCTTGCGGGCCGGCGCCATGGATCGAGCATCATCGCTCTGCGTCGCGGCGGTCGCCCGCCACGGGCGCTTCGACAACGCGTCCGTCTTCAGCCGCGCCCTTCAAGGCCCGGCACGGCCTCGGCCCACAGGCCTACCGACAGGCGAACTCCCGCCTGTGAGAGGCGAGTTCACAGGGCCTGGGACCCGGTCGGCGACCCGCCGACCGGGTCCGGCGTCACACGCTGAGCGCCGCCCGCACGGTGTGTTCGGCTTCCGTTCCGCCCTCTCCGGAGGATGTGACCCGGCCCGCCTCCAGTACGTAGTACCGCTGCGCCGCCCGCATCGCGAAGCCCACGTGTTGTTCGACGAGGAGGACGGACAGGCCGCCGCGTCGCGTCAGCGCGAGGATCGTCTCCTCGATCTCGACGACCACGGACGGCTGGATGCCCTCGGTCGGTTCGTCGAGGAGCAGGAGCCTCGGGCGGGTGATCAGGGCCCGGGCCAGGGCGAGTTGCTGGCGCTGACCGCCGGACAGCAGGCCGGCGCGACGCCCGGACAACTCACGCAGCACCGGGAACAGATCCAGCGCGTCGGCGACGGCCTCCTTGCCGTCGGGGCGTCCGTCGGCGACGAGTTGGAGGTTCTCGGCGGTGGTGAGGTGCGGGAAGGACTGCTGGCCCTGCGGGACGTAGGCCATGCCCCGGGCGACCCGCTCGTTGGGGGCGAGGCGGGTGATGTCCTCGCCGTCCAGGCGGACGGTCCCGCCCTTCGGCCTGATCAGGCCCATGGCGGCGCGCAGCAGAGTGCTCTTGCCGGCGCCGTTGTGGCCCAGGACGGTCGCCACGCCGTCCTTCGGGACGGAGACGGTCACGCCGTGCAGCACGGTGGTGCGGTCGTAGCCGGCCTGGACGGCACTGATCTCCAGCATGGTCGTCACGCCTCCTCGGCGACGGGTACGGCGGCGGGTTCGACGAGCGGCTCCGGCTCCGGTTCGGGCTCGGACGCGCGTCCCAGGTAGACCTCCTGGACCTTGGCGTCGGCCTGGACCTCGGCGACCGATCCCTCGCTGAGGACCTTGCCCGCGTGCAGCACGCTGACGCTGCGCGCGAAGGAGCGCATGAAGTCCATGTCGTGTTCGATGACGACGACCGTGTGGTCTTCGCTCACCCGCCGCAGCAGCTCGCCGGTGGCCTCGCGTTCGTCGTGGCTCATGCCGGCGACCGGCTCGTCCAGGAGGAGGAGCTTCACGTCCTGGACGAGCAGCATGCCGATCTCCAGCCACTGCTTCTGACCGTGGGCCAGCACCCCGGCGGGGCGGTCGCGCAGCTCGGTCAGGCCGGTGGTCTCCAGCGCCTTCGCGACCGGCTCGGGGATGTCCTTGCGCCGCCGCAGCATCGTCCACACGCCCCGCCCGGCGCCCGCGGCGATGTCGAGGTTCTGGAGCACGGTCAGTTCCTCGAAGACGGTGGCCGTCTGGAACGTGCGGCCGATGCCCATACGGGCGATCTTCTGTACGGGCTTGCCCAGCAGGTCCTGGTCGCCGAAGCGGACCGATCCGGTGGCCTTCGCCAGGCCGGTGACGGCGTCGACCAGGGTGGTCTTGCCGGCGCCGTTGGGGCCGATGAGGAAGCGCAGGTCGCCGGGGCGGATGTCCAGGTCGACGCCGTCGACGGCGGTGAACCCGTCGAACGTCACCCTGAGGTCGCGGACGGTCAGTCCCTCGCCGCTCATGCTGTCTCTCCAGTCGTACGGGTACCGGCAGGGGCACGGGTACCGGCAGGGTTGCGGCGCTTGCGCAGGACGACGCCGAGGGAGGCCAGGCCGCCGGGCAGGAAACCGACCGCCACGACGAACAGCAGGCCCTGGAGGTACGTCCACGCGGCGGGGAAGGCGTCGGAGAGCGTGCTCTGCGCCCAGGCCACGGCGATCGCGCCGAGCACCGCGCCCACGAGCGAGGCCCGGCCGCCGACCGCCGCGCCGATGACGAAGCCGATGGACGGCACGATCCCGATCAGCGCCGGGGAGATGATCCCGACGGCCGGCACGAAGAGGGCGCCGGCCAGGCCCGCCATGCCGGCCGCGACGACGTACGCGACGAGCTTGACGCCCGCCGGGTTGTAGCCGAGGAAGCGCACCCGCTCCTCGGAGTCCCGTACGGCGACGAGGAGTTCGCCGTAGCGGCTGACGAACAGCTGGCGAGCGGCGGCCATCAGCAGCAGCAGGACGACGGCGATGATGAAGTACACCGTGCGCTGGTTGACCGGGTCGTCGAGCGAGTAGCCGAAGAAGCCCTGGATGTCGGTGAGGCCGTTCGTGCCGCCGGTGGTCGCCTGCTGGCCGACGAGCCAGATGGCCAGGGCGGCGGCCAGGGCCTGGCTGAGGATCGCGAAGTAGGCGCCCTTGACCCGGCGTTGGAA
This sequence comes from Streptomyces sp. NPDC050263, assembly GCF_040655955.1. Lineage (NCBI taxonomy): Bacteria > Bacillati > Actinomycetota > Actinomycetes > Kitasatosporales > Streptomycetaceae > Streptomyces > Streptomyces sp. NPDC050263. Next base: position 36,234 of record NZ_JBFAKW010000077.1, read on the forward strand.
GACGAAGAAGCCGAGCAGCGCGGCGACCGCCATCGGCAGCAGCACGGTCATGGCGAGCGCGAAGCCCGGGTTGGCGAAGGGCTTCCACCACCACGGCAGGGCGTCGCCGGTGCCGTACAGCTGCATGAAGTCGGGGAGCGTCTCGCCGGTCGCGGCGGCGTCGGCGAGCTTGAGGTGCATGGCCATGGCGTAGCCGCCGAGGCCGAAGAAGACGCCCTGGCCGAGCACCATGAGTCCGCCCCGGCCCCAGGCGAGGCTGACGCCGACGGCCACGATCGCGTAGCACAGGTACTTCGCGAGGAGGGAGAGGCGGAAGTCGGAGAGGGCGGCGGGAGCGACGGCGAGGAGGGCCACGGCGCCGAGGGCGAAGGCGCCGGGTACGCGCAGACGTTCCAGCAGCGGGGCGGCGGGCGGCGTCACGGCGGCGGTGGCGGGGGGTGTGGGCGTGGTCGTCGTCATGCCAGGCTCCGGGTGCGCAGTGTGTACAGGCCCTGGGGTCGCCACTGGAGGAAGGCGACGATCGCCACGAGCACGACGACCTTCGCGACGCTGACCGTCGTGGAGTACTCGAGGACCGACTGGAGGACGCCGAGCGCGAACGCGGTGATCACGCTGCCCTTGAGCTGCCCGATGCCGCCCACGACGACGACCAGGAAGGCGTCGACGATGTAGTTGGTGCCCATCGTCGGGCCGATCGGGCCGACCAGCGTGAGGGCGACGCCGGCCACGCCCGCGAGTCCCGAGCCGATGAAGAAGGTCATGCGGTCGACGCGGCCGGTGGCGATGCCGGACACCTCGGCGAGGTCGCGGTTCTGCACGACGGCCCGGATGCGGCGCCCGAGCGGGGTGAGCCGCAGGATCAGCGTGAGGGCGAGGACGCAGAGCAGGGCGAGGCCGAGGATGAACAGCCGGCTGCTGGCGAAGGTGACGCCGCCGCCCAGCGAGATGTTGCCGGTGAGCAGATCGGGTGCGTGGGTCTGCACGTTGGGGGCGCCGAAGACGTCCCGGGCGAGCTGCTGGAGCATCAGGGAGACGCCCCAGGTGACCAGCAGGGTGTCCAGCGGCCGGGTGTACAGACGCCGGATCAGCAGCCATTCCAGGAGCGCTCCCATGGCGCCGGCGACCAGGAAGGCGACCGGTAGCGCGACCAGCAGCGAGACACCCGCGCTGCTGATGGACTTCTGCAGGACGTAGGTGGTGTAGGCGCCGGCCATGATGAACTCGCCGTGCGCCATGTTGATCACGCCCATCTGCCCGAAGGTCAGGGTCAGGCCGAGCGCGATGAGAAGCAGGACGGCACCGATGCTGATGCCGGTGAAGGACTGGTTGAGGACGACCGTCATGAGGCGGCTCCGGGTCGGGGACGGGAATGCGGGTGCGGGCTCGCCATGGGCGTGACCCGGCCCGGTGAGAGGGCCGGGTCGCACCGCGGGAGTCCGGGGATCAGGACAGGCCGGCGGCCCAGTCGTAGCCCTTGAGGTACGGGTCCGGCTTGATCGGGCTGCCGGAGTTCCACACCTCGGTGATCAGACCGTCCGCACCGACCTTGCCGATCCGGGCGGTCTTGTAGACGTGCTGGCTCGCGCCGTCGACGGTGACCTTGCCCTCGGGGGCGTCGAAGGTGATGCCGTCCGAGGCCGCCTTCACCTTGGCCACGTCGAACGAACCCGCCTTCTCGACCATCGCCTTCCACAGGTAGACGGAGATGTAGGCGGCCTCCATCGGGTCGCTGGTCGGCTTGTCCTTGCCGTACTCGGCCTGGTAGGCCGCCACGAACTTGGTGTTGGCCGCGCCCGGCGTGGTCTCGTAGTAGTTCCACGCGGTCAGCTGGCCCTCCAGGTACTGGGTGCCGATGCTCTTCACCTCCTCCTCGGCGATGGAGACCGACAGCACCGGCATGCTCTTCGCGGTCAGCCCGGAGGACTTGTACTCCTTGAAGAAGGCCACGTTGCTGTCGCCGTTGAGGGTGTTGAACACGGCGTCCGCGCCGGAGCCCTTGACCTTGTTGACGATGGTGCCGAACTCCGTGGAACCGAGCGGCGCGTAGTCCTCGCCGACCACCGTCATGCCCTTGGCCTTCGCGTACGCCTTGATGATCTTGTTGGCGGTGCGCGGGAAGACGTAGTCGCTGCCGACCAGGTAGAGCTTGGTCAGCCCCTGCTTCTTGAGATAGTCGAGCGCGGGCACGATCTGCTGGTTGGTGGTGGCGCCGATGTAGAAGATGTACGGCGACTCCTCCAGGCCCTCGTACTGCACCGGGTAGAAGAGCGGCGACTTGTACCGCTCGAAGACAGGCTTGACGGCCTTGCGGCTGGCCGAGGTCCAGCAGCCGAAGGTGGCCGCGACCTTGTCGTCCTTGATCAGCGCCTCCGCCTTCTCCGCGAAGGTGGGCCAGTCGGAGGCGCCGTCCTGGCTGACGGCCTTGAGCTTCTTGCCCAGCACTCCGCCGGCGGCGTTGATCTCCTTGATGGCGAGCAACAGCGCGTTGTGGACGGTGACTTCGCTGATGGCCATGGTGCCCGACAGCGAGTTCAGCAGACCGACCTTCACGGTGCTGCCGGCGGTGTCCGCCTTGGCGGCGGAGTCCGACGACGTGTCACTGCCCGTCTTGGCGCCACAGGCGCTGAGGGCGGCGGACGCGCCGACCGCCGAGAGGCCGGCCAACAGGCCACGTCTGCTGATGCTGAGCCCGGACATACGAAACCTCGACTCTGGGAGGAAGCCAAACGGAACGCGCTTCAGGGAAGGGGGCGTTGGCGCACAGCCTGCGAGGGAACTGTTTCCGGAGAGTTTCGAAGCAATTGAAGAACAGTTTCCAGTGGAAGTAAAAAATGGGGACCAAAAGAAATGATCCACAGTCAGTTTATGTTTCCCGGGGAAAGGATCCGTTTTCCTGTAGGCTCGGGCGGGCGACCCCGCACGGGGAACACAGGGCTTCGAGCGGAGGAGTGCGATGTCCAAGCGGCCCCAGGATCTGCTCCGGCTGCTGACCCGCGCCGAGCGCCTCTCCGTTCGCCGGGTCCAGGCCGTGCTGGACGGGTTCGACTGCTCGGTGGAGGCATGGCGGGTCCTCGACCTGCTCTCCGACGGGCACGGGCACAACATGACGGCCCTCGCCGACCACGCCTTCCTGCCGGCCCCGAGTCTCACCAAGCTGATCGACCAACTCGTCGACCAGAACCTGGTGTTCCGCAGGATCGACCCCGCCGACCGGCGTCGCGTCCTGGCCCACCTCACCCCGCGCGGCATGCAGCGATGGCAGCGGATGAACCGTGAAGTGCGGGCCGACTGGGTCGAGTTGGAGCCGCTGCTCGGAGACCTGGGCGAGGAGCAGGGCGCACGCCTGGAGATGCTGCTGGATCAGCTGGCGGCGGCACTCGAAGAGGGCCGGAGCGCGGTCACGACGACCCGTGCGGAGCGCGGAGCTGGGCGAGCACGTTGAAGTCGAGCCCGTCAGCCTGCGCGAGGTAGATGCGCTGCCGCACGTGCCGGCCGTCCAGGCTCAGCAGCCCGCGCGGGCCTTCGTACGAGACGCTGTCGGCTGCCGCGCCGATGGCGGACACGTCCAGGGCGCGCGCCCGTTCGATGAGCGCCGCGAGCAGCAGCACGCCCTCGTAGCAGGACTCGCCGAGGCTGCCGGGCGTCGGCGCCTCCGTCCCGAAACGGTCGGCGTACCGGCCGTGGAAGTCCATGGTGTTCTGGTCGGCCAGGGAGGCGAAGAACCCGGCCGTGCTGAACAGGTCGACGGTGGCTCCCGGGCCGCTGCCCAGCAGCATGTTCTCGTCCATCAGCGTGCTCAGCCTGAGGCTGCGCTGGTCGAGCCCGGAGGCGGCGAAGGCCCGGTTGAAGCGGACCGCGTCGCTGCCCACCAGGAGCATCAGCACCCCGTCGGCGTCCGCCCGCTCGATCCGCCGCAGCACGTCCCCGAAGTCCTCGGCGCCGAGGGGCAGATACGCCTCGCCGCAGACCCGGCCCCCGCATTCGCGCGCGTAGCGGCGGGCCGCCCGGGCCGTGTGCCGCGGCCAGACGTAGTTGTTGCCGACGACGAACCAGCGGCGCACCCCCCGGGCCTCGGTGAGCAGCCGCATCGCGGGCAGCAGCTGCCCGGAGGGGGTCTCGCTGGTCATGAAGACGCCCTCGGTGCGCTCCCCGCCCTCGTACAGGGCCGTGTAGACGTACGGCACCCGGTGCGCGACGCGGGGCGCGACCGCCTGTCGCACGGAGGAGATGTGCCAGCCCGTGACGCCCTGCACCGCGCCCGTCGCCACCAGGGCCTCGACGTCCTCGGCGACCTTGTGCGGGTCGGCGCCGCCGTCGACCTCGACGAGCCGCAGCTCTTTGCCGAGGACTCCGCCCGCCTTGTTGATCTCCTCGGCGGCCAGCCGCGCGCATGCCTCGCAGGTGGGGCCGAAGATCCCGGCGGGCCCCTGCATCGGGTACACGAGCGCGACGTTCAGGGTCGAACCGTCGGCCGTGACCCACTCGGGGGTGTGGAGGCGGAGCTGCGGCCGGTGCATGGGCACATGATTGCCTGACCCGCGTCCCTGCCCAAGAGCGGGCCCGCATCGAGACCGATTCGTAGGCCTTGGGAGGTCAGACGTTGCGGCGGTACTGGCCCCCGACCTCGAAGAAGGCGTCGGTGATCTGCTGGAGCGAGCAGACCCGGGCGGCGTCCATGAGCACGGCGAAGACGTTGTCGCCGCTCACCGCCGCGTCCTTGAGCGCGGCCAGGGCGGTGTGAGCCGGGTCGCGATGGCCCTCCTGGAAGTCGCGCACCCGCTCCAGCTGGGAGTGCTTCTCCTCCTCGGTGCCCCGGGCGAGTTCGATGACGGCGGGTTCGGCGGTGTCGGCGTGGGGGTTGCGGAAGGTGTTGACGCCGATGATGGGCAGGGTGCCGTCGTGCTTGCGCTGCTCGTAGAGCATCGACTCGTCCTGGATCCGGCCGCGCTGGTAGCCGGTCTCCATCGCGCCGAGGACGCCGCCGCGCTCGCTGATCCGCTCGAACTCCGTCAGGACGGCCTCCTCGACGAGGTCGGTGAGCTCGTCGATGACGAACGACCCCTGGAGGGGGTTCTCGTTCATCGCCAGGCCCCACTCCCGGTTGATGATCAGCTGGATGGCCAGGGCGCGCCGGACGGAGTCCTCGGTGGGGGTGGTGACGGCCTCGTCGTAGGCGTTGGTGTGCAGGCTGTTGCAGTTGTCGTAGAGGGCGATGAGCGCCTGGAGGGTGGTGCGGATGTCGTTGAAGTCCATCTCCTGGGCGTGCAGGGAGCGTCCGGAGGTCTGGACGTGGTACTTCAGCTTCTGCGACCGGTCGCCCGCGCCGTACTTCTCCTTCATGGCGACGGCCCAGATCCGGCGGGCGACCCGGCCCAGCACTGCGTACTCGGGGTCCATGCCGTTGGAGAAGAAGAAGGAGAGGTTGGGCGCGAAGTCGTCGATGTGCATACCGCGCGCGAGGTAGGCCTCGACGTAGGTGAAGCCGTTGGCCAGGGTGAAGGCGAGCTGGCTGATGGGGTTCGCGCCGGCCTCGGCGATGTGGTACCCGGAGATGGACACCGAGTAGAAGTTGCGGACCTGGTGGGCGATGAACCACTCCTGGACGTCGGCCATCATCCGCAGGGAGAACTCGGTGGAGAACAGGCAGGTGTTCTGCCCCTGGTCCTCCTTGAGGATGTCGGCCTGCACGGTGCCGCGGACGTTCGCCAGTGCGTGCGCGCGGAGTCGGGCGGCCTCCTCCGGGGCGGGGTCGCGGCCCTCGGCGGCGCGGAACCGGTCGATCTGCTGGTCGACGGCGGTGTTGAGGAAGAACGCGAGGATCGTCGGGGCCGGGCCGTTGATCGTCATGGAGACCGAGGTGGTGGGCGCGACCAGGTCGAAGCCCTCGTAGAGGGCCTTCATGTCGTCGAGGGTGGCCACCGAGACGCCGGAGGTGCCGACCTTGCCGTAGATGTCGGGGCGCTCGCCGGGGTCGCGGCCGTAGAGGGTGACGGAGTCGAAGGCGGTGGACAGGCGGGTGGCCGGCTGGCCCTCGGAGAGCAGCTTGAAGCGGCGGTTGGTGCGGAACGGATCGCCCTCGCCGGCGAACATCCGGGCCGGGTCCTCGCCGTCGCGCTTGAAGGGGAACACCCCGGCGGTGAAGGGGAAGCTGCCGGGCAGGTTCTCCCGGCGCCAGAACCGCACCAGCTCCCCGTGGTCGGCGAAGCGGGGCAGGGCGACCCGGGGGATCTTGTTGCCCGAGAGGGACTCGCGGGTCAGCTTGGTGCGGATCTCCCGGTCCCGGACCTTCACGACCTGCTCGTCGCCGGAGTAGGAGGCCACGACGGCGGGCCAGTTCGCGAGCTGTTCGCCCAGATCCTGCGGGAGTCGTCGGCGGGCGTCCGCCAGCAGTGCCCGTACGTTGTCGGCGTCGGAGCCCGCCTCCACGAGCTCGCCCTCGACCGCCGCCAGACGCTGCACCCGCCTCGCCGCCTCGGTCAGCCGCTCGGTGCCGGCGTGGTAGGTGCGGACTGCGTCGCTGACCTCGGCGAGGTAGCGCACCCGGTCGGCGGGCACCACCTGCCGGATGCCGGAGGAGTGCCGGACGTCGACGGGAGCGAGCGCGCCCTCGGTCAGCGGCAGCCCGTGCTCGGCCAGCGTGGCCTTGAGATGCTGGTAGAGCGCGGTGACGCCGTCGTCGTTGAAGGTCGCCGCCGAGGTGCCGTACACCGGCATGTCCTCGGGCCGCATCCCGAACGCCTCCCGGTTGCGGACGAGTTGACGGCCGACGTCGCGCAACGCGTCCTTCGCGCCGCGCCGTTCGAACTTGTTGATCGCCACGACGTCGGCGAAGTCGAGCATGTCGATCTTCTCCAGCTGCGAGGCCGCGCCGAACTCCGGCGTCATCACATACAGCGAGGAGTCGACGAACGGCACGATCGCCGCGTCGCCCTGGCCGATGCCCGGCGTCTCCACGATCACCAGGTCGAACCTGGCCGCCTTCACCACGTCGATCACCTCGGACAGGTGCTCGGGCAGCTCACGGCTGCCACGGGTGGCGAGGCTGCGGAAGAACACCCTGCTCCCGTCGAGGGAGTTCATCCGGATGCGGTCGCCGAGCAGTGCTCCGCCGCCCCGGCGCCGGGTCGGGTCGACCGCGATCACCGCGATCCGCAGCTTGTCCTGCTGGTCCAGCCGGAACCGCCGCACCAGCTCGTCGGTCAGCGACGACTTCCCCGAGCCGCCCGTGCCGGTGATGCCCAGCACCGGCACCGGCCGCGCCGCGGCCCGCAGCCGCTCAAGAAAGTCCCGGGGAAGCTTGCCCAGCTCGGCGCCGGTGATCGCGCGCGCGACGGCGAACCGGTCACCGGCGAGCACGGCCTCCGCGTCGGCCGACCTGCTCTCCCACAGATCGAAGTCGCAGTCCCGCACCACCGAGTTGACCATCCCGGCGAGGCCCATCCGCTGCCCGTCCTCCGGGGAGAAGATGGTCACCCCGCTGCCGCGCAGCCGGGTGATCTCCTCGGGCACGATGACCCCGCCCCCGCCGCCCACCACACGGACGTGGCCGGCTCCCTGGGCACGCAGCGACTCGACCAGGTACTCGAAGTACTCGACGTGCCCACCCTGGTAGGACGAGACGGCCACGCCGTGCGCGTCCTCCTCCAGCGTGGCGTCCACGACCTCCTGCACCGACCGGTTGTGCCCGAGATGGATCACCTCCGCGCCCTGGGACTGGAAGATCCGCCGCATGATGTTGATCGACGCGTCATGCCCGTCGAACAGGGCCGAAGCCGTGACGAGACGGACGGGGTGCACGGGACGGTGGAGGTCGTTCATGGGGGCCTTCCCGGACTGATCAGAAAAACGCTGACAACTAAATACTAGGACGTCCTAGTAAATCGCTGGAGACCGGGACGGCCATGTGACCAGTGGCACAGCGAGCGCACGGAACGGCGGCCGGCCCCTAGGGGGCTTCTGATGGATCTCCGTGGGAGAAGGAGCGGCGTTCGGTGCGTGCTCTCGGTGTGCCGGGCGAGAGTCCTCGTAGCGGAGCT
>NZ_JBFAKW010000078.1:0-43917 GCF_040655955.1 Streptomyces sp. NPDC050263
CCTCGTACTGGACGTACTTGGGCTTTCGGCCGGTGCGGCGAGAGTGCGTGCCGGGCGTCGCGACGGGGCGAACGTTGCCTGCCGCGGCACTAGATCTCCGGTGGCCCGGTCCGACACGGCGCCCGGCCCCGCCTCTCCACGGAGAGTCAGGGCCGGGCCGGGTGTGACTGTGGCGGGTGGTCAGTCGTCGAGCGGGGCGACCTTGAAGGCGCGGATGATCGTCTGCTCGGCCGTGTTCCCTCGCCCGTCCACCGCCTTGGCGCGCAGCGACACGGAGTCGGCCTCCGTGGGAGGCCGCAGCAGCAGCTTCCGGCCGCTCAGGGGTGCTCGCTGCCAGGTCTTGCCCGCGTCGTACGAGACGTCCACGGTCAGGGACCGTACACCTGCGCGGGCCCCCTCGACGGAGACCGGCACGAGGACCGGCTTGCCGGCCGGTGCGCTCGTGTCCGCCGTGAGGCTGGGCGTGTAGCGGATGTTCAGCAGCGGAATCCGCTGGGTGCCGGTCGCGACCGTGGCGGAGCGGAACGTCCAGGTCGAGGTGATCCGGGAGGAGACGCCGGTGATGGTGGCCTGTTGGGTGAGGTCGGTGGACAGGGTGTAGCGGAGTTCACCGGCCGGGACGGTGACATTGCTGGAGGGCGGGGCGGCGATGTCGACGAGGGTGGAGCCGTCGCCCACGAGCGTGGTGCGGGCGCTGCCGCCGAAGCGCAGGCCCGTGCTGCCCGGGTGGCCGAGGCCGTCGGTGTGGAGGGGGAGGCGCATCCGGAGTGTGTCCCCGGTGCGGAAGAGCCCCCAGCCCTCGCTGCCGAAACTGTCGCGGCCTTCGGCCAGGCCGAGTCCGGGGCCGAACACGCCCACTCCGTAGCTGGTCCGGTACGTCCGGCCGGGCCGGTACCGTCGTTCGGGGCTGTAGTAGCTGGCTTCGTTCTGCAGCGTCTGGCCGTTCTGCGTCACGATGAAGCCCCAGGACACCGCGGCCTCCGTGTTGACGTAGTCGGTCTGCACACGAGGCAGGGCAGCGGTGCTGCGCAGGGCGACGCCCGCGGAGGTCATGCCGTCCGCCGCGTACGGTACCGCCGAGACGTCGGCCCGCTTGCTCGCGACGGAGGCGCCGAGGGTGCTGTCGATCCGGGCCAGGTCACCGCGGGTCAGGCGCCGGGTGAGACCGGCGCCGCGCTTGTCCGGCAGCGAGTACGCGAGGCGGTATTGAGGGAGGGACGCGCCGTCGTACGCCTCGGGGCGGGTCCAGACGCCGCCGATCATCGTCTGGAGCGATCCGGTGGTGGCACGGCCGCCGATCTGTGCGAACGAGAGCCGGTCGAACGAGCCGAGCCAGGAACTCGTCAGGCGGCCCTGCCCGTTGTCCATGGTCCTTCGGACGGCCAGGACGCCGGTGGCCGTCGTGGCCTGGCGATCGGGCAGGGTGACGTCGACCGGCTTGGCGACCCGTGCGTCGAGCGTCAGGGACGTGTCCTCGTCCATGACGATCTGGGGCTGGTAGAGGACTGCTCGCGCGTACGTGCCGTCCGCCCGGCGGGTGGTGACGCTGCTGGTGAGGTGGTAGACGCCGGGGGGAACGCGCACCGCCGACGTGCCGTCGGACCGCATGTAGGCGGAGTACATCTCGCCGGTGGTGACGTCGTAGAGCGAGGCGCCGGTCCCGGGCGCCGGGGTGTTCCCGTCCGCCCCGACATGGCGCAGTGCCAGATCGTAGGCCTCGCTCTCTCGGACGACGCCGAGCGGCGTGCGGGCGACGACAGCGGAGGCCGTGGTCGCGGTGACCGTGCCGGACAACTGGCCGAGGGCCGAGCCCACCCGGGTGTCGGAGGTGACGGTGACGGTCGCGGCGCCGCCGGCCGGGACGGTGACCCGCTCCGGGGAGACGGTGAACGTGCCGTCGTTGACCGGCCGGCCGGAGCGGTCGGTCGTCGATGCGGTCAGGTCGAGAACGAGGTCCTGGTCGCCGGTGTTGCGGTACGTCAGGGTGTTGCCGACCGGCGCGTCATCGGCGTGCGGAAAGGTGGCGAAACCGAAGCTCAGCGAAGTCGGCTCGCTGGTCACCCGCTCGTTGAGCGCGGCGGCGACGTCGATCCGGCCCGCGCCCTGCTGGAACGCGCCCTGATCGGTGCTCGGCCGGGCGGAGGCCATCAGAGCACCCTTGAACTGCTCTCCGGACCAGTCGGGGTGCGCGTCGGCCAGGAGCGCCGCCGAGCCGGCGACATGCGGCGTGGCCATGGAAGTCCCGGACGCCGAGGTGTAGTTGTCGTCGACGGGCCCGTCACCCGGCTGTACGCAACTGTTCTGGCACATTGCCGTGCCGGCCGCGCGGGCGGCCACGATGTGCACACCAGGGGCGGTGATGTCGGGCTTGACGGCGTTGTCGCCCAGCCGCGGACCCGTGCTGGAGAACGAAGCCAGGGCGTCGGAGTCGTCGACGGCGCCCACCGTCAGCGCGGCGTCCGCGCTGCCCGGGCTGCCGACCGTACTGTCACCGTTTTTGCCCTCGTTGCCGGCGGCGACGACGAACAGGGTGCCGTGCTGGGCGGACAGGTCGTTGACGGCGTCTTCGAGGGGGTCGGTTCCCGCGCTGTCCGTGCCGCCCAGGCTCATGTTGACGATCTTCGCGCCCTGGTCGACCGCCCACTGCATCCCCGCCAGGATCCCCGAATAGCTCCCGTCGCCCTGGTCGCCCAGCACCTTGCCGTTCAGCAGGTCGACATCGGGGGCCACTCCCTTGAAGCTGCCGCCGGACGCGGCACCGCTGCCCGCGATGGTCGACGCCACGTGGGTGCCGTGTCCGAAGTGGTCGCCCGTGTCCGTGGCACTGGAGAAATTCCTCTCGGCGACGACACGGCCGGCGAGGTCCGGGTGTGCGGTGTCGATGCCGGTGTCCAGCACGGCCACCTTGACACCGTGGCCGGTGTAACCGGCCGCCCACGCGCTCGGCGCCCCGATCTGCGGCACGCTGCGGTCCAGTGTGGCCTTCACGGTGCCGTCGAACCAGATCTTGCGGACGCCGGCCGCCGCAGACCGCTGGCCGTCCGCCGTGCGGGCGGCGGTCGGGCGGGTCAGAGCCTTCCACAGCTCACCGGCCTTCTTCTTTCCGACCTCGACGGCGACGCCTCGGACGGCCGGTAGCTTCCTCGTGACGACCGTGCCCTCGGGAACGGGCCGCGAGCCCAGCCGGGTGGCGGACAGCGACGTGGAAGTGCTTCCGCCGACGATCAACGGGAGTGTGCCGCGGTGCGCGTCGTCGTACCCCGCGTCCAGCAGGGCCTTCAGGTCGAACAGGCTGCGATCCACGGTGTCTCGCGCGATCATCTGCTCCGCGTCCGCCGGGATCGCGTACAGATGATCGCCGGAGCTCTCGACCCGTAAGCCGACGTCCTCGCGGCCCTCTGCGGGCTCGACCGACACCAGGTCGTCGTTCTGGTCCACAAGGAACCGGTCCCCGGTGATCAGCGTCACCGCCCGCAGTCCGAGCGTGCCGGGAGACTTCTGGACGGCTCCCACCGGGGAAACGGCCGCCGAGGACGACGCGGCCATGGAGGACATCGATGTCACGAGCGCCAATGCCGTACAGGCGACTTGCAGTCTCCGGATGGGTCTCACGTGTCTGCCTCCGCAGTGATGGAAGGGGGGTGTGGGCACACGCACCACAAGGTGGCAGACAGGTGAACGCGCAACAACGACGTGAGATGACCTGTCTGCGCCATGGCGCGAACGAGCCACGTGAGGTGCCGAGTCGGTCGTACACGATGCTGGGCGGCGACATGTCGCGGAGCTTCGCCGTCCGGGCCGCGGAGCGCCGAACCAGGAGGCAGGCGTCTGACCCGCCGTCAGGGCCGGAGTCTCCGACCAGCCGGTTCAGGGGGAGTCGACGCCGGTCGGACGGGAGCGGCCTCCTGACGGTTCGGCGAGGAGGCGCGCGGCCGCCTCCCCGCCGGCCTCGACAGGGCGACCGGTCAGCCCGGCTTGCTCACCGCCGAGTCGAGGAGCGGGCCGAGTTCATGGGCCACGGTCGTCAGCGGGCGTACGTGCTGCTCCGCCCGGGCGATGAGGATGGCCCCCTCCAGGGCGCTGATCATGAGCGTGGCGAGCGAGCGTGCCCGTTCCTCGGGCACGTCCATGTCGATCAGGGCTTGTGTCACCGGGCCGGCCCAGGCGGCGAACGCGTCGGCCGCGACTTCGCGCGTGGAGACGATGGCCTCCGTGCAGTCCACCGTCGCGGCGGCCACGGGGCAGCCGCCCGCGAAGCCGGCGCGCTCGTACTCGTCGGTCCACTGGCGCACCATCTCGGAGGCACTCGCCGCCGAGCTGGTCGAGACGATGCTCCGCAGCGGCGCCGTCGTCCTGCGCGACGGGCGGCTGCACGCGTCCGCCGCGTACGGTCCGGTCGTCGCGGAGTCCCTGGGAGTGCCCTTCCCCCGCGGCTGGCCGGCGACAGGGCCGGCAGGAGCCGGAGCCCCGACTCCGAAGTGACGCCCTGCGGTGGTGAGGACGTCTCTCACCTGAGCAGGTGGCTCACCGGCCGGCCTGTGTAGCGAACAGTGGGACCGGCCGTGGCGAGCTCGCTCGACCCGAGGCCGCCGTGCGTGCTCACCACGACGGGGCGGAAGTCCCGGTGCACGGGGATTCCGGTGCCCGCACCGGTGTTCGCCTCGATGCGGAAGCGCGCCTCGCCGTCGGTCCAGCGCAGTGACGTGTACGTGAACTCACCTTGTTCGTAGCCGAACCCGTCACCGGCATCGTCGTAGAGGTCGAACCGGCCGTCGGCGCCCGGGTAGACACGGATCTCCATCGGAGCCTCGACTGCCGCGTCCGCGTGGGGAATCACGGGTCCGAGCGGAAGGATCGAGCCGGCCCGGACGAAGATGGGCAGGTGCTCGAGCGGGGCCGCGGCATCGATGGTCCGGCCTCCGGTGTGCCGCTCGCCCGTCCAGAAGTCGTACCAGTCGCACCCGGCGGGAAGGTAGACCTGCCGGGTCCGGGTGGCCGCGGTGACGGGCGTGGAGCCCGGGCCGAAGTACATGGGCTCGGTCACGGGACAGATCATCAGCGCGGGCCCGATCATCAACTGGTCGTCGATGTCGTACACGGCCCGGTCGCCGCGGAAGTCGAAGGCCAGCGCGCGCATGCCGGTGTAGCCGCGGTGGGCCTCCCAGCCCTGGAGCGTGTAGAGGTACGGCAGCAGTCGGTAGCGCAGGCGGATGAAGGCGAGGATCGTCTCGTAGGCGGTGTCGCCGGTGTCTCCGAACCGCCAGGGTTCGCGCGGGGTGTCGGTGCCGTGCGAGCGGAACATCGGCAGGAACGCGGCGAACTGCAGCCAGCGGACGTAGAGCTCGCGGTATCCGAGGTCGTCGCAGCCGTCGGGGAAGTCCCCGCGCCAGAACCACTGTTCCCCGCGGTCGACGAAGAACCCGCCGATGTCGCAGGACCAGCGGGGGTTGCCGGTCATGCAGAAGTTGAGCCCGTCGGCGATCTGGGCGCGCAACGTGGCCCAGGTCGCGGTCACGTCTCCCGACCAGGTGACCGCTCCGTAGCGCTGCTGGCCCGGACAGCCCGACCGGGTCAGCACGACCGGTCGTCTGTGCGGGTCGGCTCCGCGCTGGCCCTCGTACAGGCCGCGGGTGTGCATCAGGGAATAGGCGTTGACGTGTTCGGCGTCCAGATACTTCTTGCCCTCGTCCGTGTTGACACGGGCCCGGGTGGCGGCGTCGGGTTTCACCGTGCCGTTCCAGTCCGCTTCGAACGGCTCGGTGCAGTCGGCCCACCAGGCATCGACCCCGAACCGGAAGTACCCCTCGTCGGCCTGCTTCCAGTAGAGCTTCCTGGCATCCGCGCTGAAGGCGTCGTAGGTGGCGTCGTTGCCGAGCAGGTGTCCTCGCTCCCGCATTTCGACCTGGTCGGGTCCGTCGTTGTGCATGTTGGGCCACACGGAGACCATCAGGCGGGTGTTCAGGGCGTGGAGGTCGGCGCAGAGTCGGCCCGGGTCCGGGTAGCGGACCGGGTCGAAGCTCTTCTGCCCCCACAGCTGTCCGGTCCAGCTCTTCCAGTCCTGCACCACACAGTCGAGGGGGATGTTCCGTCGGCGGTGTTCGCGGGCGATCCCGACAAGCTCTTCCTGGGAGGCGTAGTGCTCCTTGGACTGGAAGTAGCCGAGCGCCCACCGGGGCAGGGGCGGCACCTGGCCGGTCAGTGTCCGGATGCGTCCTACGATCGCGTCGATCTCCGGGCCGAGGATGAAGTAGTAGTCGAGTTCGTCGTCGGCCTCGGTCCAGAAACGGGTTCCGTCCGGGCCGTCGGAGAACGAGGCGAAGGCACAGCTGTCCCAGAATATTCCGTAGCCGGCGGTGGAGACGATGACCGGGGCGGCCACCTTCATGTTCTGCTGGTACAGGTACTGCTGGTGCCCGCGGTAGTTGAGGATGCCTTCCTCGTGCTGGCCCAGGCCGTAGATCGCCTCTCCTTCGGAGAGTTCCAGACGCAGTGTGGTCGAGTACGCCGTGCGGTCCACGACGCGCGGCACGGAGTCGGTCACCGCTTTCGGTCCGTCGGCTCCCTGGACGTTCGTGACGTGCGCGTCGGCGGCGCGGAGGGGGCGGTGGACGTCGATCTCCTCCAGGGTTCTCGTCTCCGCGCCGTCGTGCGGTTCGCGCACCAGCAGCCGCCCGGAGCTGTCCGTCCAGGTGAACGCACCGCTGAGGGCGTCGATCCTGAGCCGCAGCGCGGGCGTCGAGACGAGGAGTCCGCCGTCGACTTCGCTCACGTCCGGGGCGGTTGCGGGTGCCGGGAGGATCATGAGGCTCTCGGCGCTCTCGAAACCGTCCCGCCGCGTCTGCACCACTCGCATGATCTCGGGACCCAGGACCTGGATCTTCATCCGCCCGGTGGCCGTGAGGACGACGACCGCGTCGGCTTCGACACGGTGGCTGGTCACGAACATCGTGCTCACTCCTTGGTGGCGCCGGCCAGCATGCCGGACACCAGGGCTCGCTGGGAGACGAGGAACACCAAAAGCACGGGCAGGATGGTGACGAGGGCGGCCAGGGCGAGTTCCGGGCGCATGATCTGGTTTCCGAGGCCGGCGGAGGTGTTGAAGGCCGATGACGAGGTGAGCAGGTTGTTCAGCCCCACCTGGGCCGGGTACTGCGAACTGTCCGGCAGCATGACGAACGGCAGGAAGAAGTTGTTCCAGTTGCCGACGAAGTTGAAGAAGCCGACGAGTGCGACGACCGGTTTGGCCAGCGGCAGGGCGACGAGCCGGAAGACCTGCCATTCCGAGCAGCCGTCGATCCGCGCGGCGGCCAGCAGGTCGGCCGGGATGTTGGAGGAGAAGTAGATGTAGGTGAGATAGACGCCGAACGGGAAGAACGAGAAGGGCAGGATGACCGACCAGATCGTGCCGTCCAGATGGACGGCGTTGATCTCCAGATACAGCGGCAGGACCAGAGCGGCCGAGGGCATCAGCATGACCAGCAGCGTGATGGTCAGCAGCAGCCGGCGGCCGATGAACCGGGTGAGTGCCAGGCCGTATCCGGCGGGGATGCCGGTGACGAGGGTGATGACCAGCGCGCCGAAGGTGTAGAGGGCGGAGTTTCCCAACCAGTCGAGGATGGCCCCGTCCTGGAAGCCGTACAGGTTGTGCCAGGTGTCGGCGAGACCGCTCAGGGATCCGAGGGCGAACGGGGCGCCGCGCAGGATCTGGCCGTCGCTCTTGGTCGGGGCGAGCAGCAGCCAGATCACCGGCAGCACGAAGAACAGCAGGAAGAAGCCCAGGACGATGATCCACGCGGCGCGGGCGGCCAGGCTGTTCGGGCGGATCCGCCGCGATGTCGTGGGAGGGCCGGAGTCCGTGCGGGACTCGGCAGCCGTGGACCGGGATCGGTCGGCGGAGGAGGTGAGCGTCATGGCGGCCTTTCAGTCCCGGTCGAACAGCCCGGCACGGAAGACGACGAGCGCCGCGCAGCCGAGCCCGAGGAGGAGCAGGTCGACGGAGAGCGCCGCGGCGCCGTTGAAGTCGCCCGCCTGGAAGGCGTACTGGTAGGAGAGCTGATTGGGGGACCAGCTGTCCGGGATCATGCCCCAGCTGGCGGTGGAGACCAGTTGCGGTTCGACGAAGAGCTGGGTGCCCGCCGCGAAGGCGAGGATCAGCATGTAGGCGATCCACTTGGTGAGCATCGGGATCTGGATGCGCAGCGCGATCTGCAGGGTGCTCGCGCCGTCGATCCGGGCCGCCTCCAGGATCTCGTCGGGGATGTTGTTGAGCGCCCCGTACATGATCACGATCCAGCCTCCGGCCCCGGTCCAGAAGGCGATGACGGTGAACAGCACCGGCAGATGGCCGGGGGAGATGACCTGGGCGAGGGTGTGCCAGCCGAGGGCGTCCAGCAGCCATCCGACCGGGCTCGAGGCCGGGTCGAGCAGGATGAGCCACAGCAGGACACTCGCCACCCCGGCGAGCGCGCCCGGCAGATAGAAGAGGAACCGCAGGGCGGAGGAGGTCCGGCGCATCCGGCCGTGCAGCATCAGGGCGAGCAGCACGACCAGCACCATCAGTACGACCAGCCAGACCACCAGGTACAGCCCGATGTGGGCGAAGGCCGGGCCGAAGCGGTAGTCGGCGAAGGTACGGGTGAAGTTGCCCAGTCCGACGAACTGGCCACGGGAGTTGGACAGGGCCAGCCAGAGGGCGTAGCCGGTGGGCAGAACGCCGAAGCCGAGCAGCAGGACGACGTAACCGGAGACGAAGAGGTATCCGGCGCGGCCGAGCGGATTGCGGGCGCTGCGGTCGCCGCGCTTGGGCCGGGCGGAGGGGAGGACGGAGGGGGCGGTCATGGTGTCACCTCACCGCTCGACCGTGTAGCCGAGGGACTTGGCCTTGTCGGTGATGGCGGTCTGCCAGTCGCCGAGCGTGTCGGTGAGCGACTTCCCGGAGTTGAGTGCGGGGACGACGGTGGAGGCGTAGATCGCCTCCTGGCTGTACTGGGTGGCGGACCAGCCAGGCCACACCCGCTCGGCGGCCTGCTGGAAGACGGGGCCGATGTCACCGGCGAAGTAGCCGGTCGTGGCCTGGTTGGCGAGCCAGGCGGTGGCGGCCGTCTTGTAGGCGGGGTAGGTGCCGGCGGTGGCCTGGTAGTCGTTGGAGGTGGTCATCCAGGTCACCAGGTCGGAGGCCGCCTTGAGGTTCTCGCTGTGGGAGGAGATGAACCACAGGCCGCCGCCCACATTGCCGGTGTAGTTCTTGGTGTCGCCGGCGAACTTCAGGGGAGCGGCCGCCGCGATCCGGCCCTTGGGAGTCTTGAAGGTCGAGTTGAACAGCACCTGGCCGTACCAGGACGGGCCGGGCAGCATGAGCACCTTGTCGGCCTTGTTCTTGACGAAGTCGGCGCCGAAGACGGTGTCCTTGGAGACCGACCCCTTGGCGATCAGGGTGTCGAGCAGTTCGGCCATCCGGGTGCACTTGGGGTCCTCGAGGTTCACCGTGACCTTCTTGCCGCCGGTGACCGTGCTCGCGGGACACTGGCTCGCCCAGAAGTACACCTCCGGGGCGTAGGAGTCACCGGCGGTGCCGACGAGGTAGCCCGGGTGCTCCTTGGCGACCTTCTCCCCGAGGGCCTGGTACTCCTCCCAGGTGGTCGGGACGGTGTACCCGAAGGAGTCCATCAGTTTCTTGTCGTACCAAAGGACGTTCTGGGCCAGGTCGTTGCGCACGCAGTACGTGTTGCCGTTGAAGACGCACGGGCCCAGGGCACCGTCGGCGAAGCCGCTGAGAGTGCTTTTCGGGATGATGTCCTGGTCGACGGGGGCGGCGTAGGGACTCTTGCCCTGGGAGGCCCAGGTGCCGTCGTTGACGTTCGCGGTGAAGGCGACGTCGGGCCAGCCGCTGCCGGTCCGGTCGAAGAGCTGCACCTTGGTCTGCAGGTCGTTGGCCCCGTTGGCGTCACCGCTGTACGTGACGATCTTCATCTTCACGTCCGGATGCGCCTTCTGGTACGCCTCCACGCCCGGTACGCGGGTGGCGTCCGCCCATACCGTGATCTCGCTGCCCGCCTTCTGGGGCACGGGGGAGAACTTCGCGGCAGGCCCGCCCGCGGCGGGCGTCGGATCCGCGCTGGCGCACCCGGTCAACGAGAGCAGACACATGACTCCGAGAGCCGCGACGGCGGCTGTGACACGTGGGCGAAAGGAGTGCGGACGGGAGGAGTACCGAACGCCGTTGTTCATGGCTGACCTCGTTTTGCGCTGGGATGCCGGACGATCTCGGGGATGGAGGGAGGCGGACGCGGACACTCGCCGGTCACGCCTTGGGCGGGGTGGCCGTCTCGTCGTCGACGTACGGCCGGAGTGCGGCCGGGTACTCGAGCCCTGCGGGCAACGCGACGCCGGGGCCGGTGGGAGCGTGGACGATGCCGTCGGCGTCGATGCCGCTCTCCCTGGTGATGGGGTTCCCCATCACCAGGGACTCGTAGTAGGTCGTGTTGGAGATGGCCATGCACAGGTGCCGATTGGGGATCTCGGGTCCGTGCACCTCGGCGCGCAGCCGGAAGGCGTCGGCGAGGTGGGCGGTGCGCATCGCGCCGGTGAAGCCGCCCCGCAGCTGGGTGGAGGCGCGGACCCCGAAGGTGGCGGCACCCGCCTGGATGAAGTCGGCGGAGTTCATATGGGCCCCGTCGGAGGTCTCGGCGACGAGCAGGGGCACTTTCACCGCGTTCGCCAGGCGCTGGTACGCGGTGACGCTGAACTCGCGCATCGGTTCCTCGTACCAGAGGTAACCGGCATCGGAGAGCGCGTTGCCGACATGGACGGCGTCGGGCAGATCGAAGCCCGCGGAGCCGTCGAACATCAGCGGGACGTCGTCGCCGACATGCTCGCGCAGTGCCACGGACAGCTTGGCGTCGCGTCGCGCGTCGCCCCAGGCGTGCAGTTTGATGGCCGGGTAGCCGAGCTCCAGCGCCTGGTCGGCGATGTCCAGGTACTCCGCGACGGAGGAGTAGGTGACGGTGGAGGCGTACGCGGCGATGGAGGTGCGGTAACCGCCCAGCACCTCCCAGGTGGGCCGGCCCGCGAGGCGCCCCGCCAGATCCCACAGTGCCGTGTCGACGAGACCGAGGAGATACAGCGGCAGCTCCTCGATGCGATCCAGCTCCCACAGTCGGTGCCAGAGCCATTCGCGCCGCAGCGGATCCTGACCCACCAACTCCTCGCGCAGCACCCGGTCCAGCAGGTCCGCCAGCATGACGGCGGAGCCCCGCCGTGGGCTCATCGCCACACCTTCGACCCCTTGGTCGGTGCGAATGTGCAGCACGGCGGCCTCGCCCTCGGGCGGGCTGCCCCTGAGGCCGTGCCGCCAGACGAACGGCGGGTCGGCGGCGGGCACCCGGATCGGATGGCTCGCGACATCGGTGATGCGCAACGGTGTCCTACCTCACAGAGAAGCCGGAAATGCCTCGGTAACATAAGTCGTCATACGAATACCGTCAAGCTATGGGCGGCTAGAATGCGGCGCACACATCGCAGCGGAAGGGGCGGTCGCCATGACGGAGACGGGCACGGACAACGGTGGTGGTCCGCCCCCGCTGCAGCCCTGGCTCAGGCGGCCCGCCCGGCTGGCGTACGCCGTGGTGGAGGCGCTCGCCGACCGGATCGTGGCGGGCCATATGCCGCCCGGCGCGGCGCTGCCCATCGAGCCCGAGCTGTGCGAGACCTTCGGGGTCAGCCGCACCACCGTCCGCGAGGCGGTCAAGGCCCTGGAGGCCAAGGGGCTGGTCCGTGCCAGGCAGGGTTCCGGAACCACGGTCACGCCGCAGGAGGACTGGAACCTGCTGGACCCCGTCGTCCTGGCGGCCACCTTCCGGCACGACGACGAACTCGTGGTCCTCGACCAGCTCGTCGGCGTGCGGTCGGCCCTGGAGTCCCAGATGGCCGCCCAGGCGGCGGTCCTGGCGACGGAGGAGGACCTCCGCGCCCTCGAAGGGCTGCTCGTGCGGTTGGACGCGGAGACCGCGGCCCCGTATCACTTCATCGAGACCGATCTCGTCTTCCACGGCCGGATCATGGAGGCGTCCCGCAACCGGCTCGCGAGCTCCATCGTCCGCGGCGTCCACACCCAGGCCCGGGCCACCTCCCTGTACAGCGGCGCACCCGACGTCCGTGCCTGTGAACTGGCCAACGCGGAGCACCGGCAGCTGACGGAGCGCCTCCTCGCCCGGGATCCCAAGGGGGCCGCGCAGGCCATGACGTCGCACATCGAGGACGCCTGGCAGCGCCGCCGCTCGCCGGCCGGCCGCCGGTCGGCGGGGTGACTCGGGGGCGAGTTAAGTTACCGCGCGGTATCTATTGCCCCTATTCGTATGACGACTAATGTAACCGCCGTTTAGTTTCGGCCACTGGAAGGTGCCACGTGCGGTTCATACGTCCATGCCTCTCCCCTCGGGTCCGGGTGAGCAGAACCTCCCTGATCGCGGCCGTCGCACTCGCCACGGTGACCGCGGCCGTGCCGGCCCAGGCAGCGCCCGCCCTCGCGACACAGGCGACGGTCCTCCACGCCTCGCCGGGCGGCCACGGCGCCGCCTGCTCATCGGCCCACCCCTGTTCGATCGGGCAGGCCAAGGCGAAAGTGCGGGCCCTCAGCTCCCACATGCGCTCCGATGTGGTCGTCCAACTCGCGGGCGGTACCTACCGGCTCTCCGCGCCGCTGACCTTCACCCGGGCCGACTCCGGCACCAACGGACACACCGTCACCTGGAAAGCCGCCCCAGGTGCCCACCCCGTCCTGTCGGGGGCGCGGAAGGCCACCGGCTGGACACAGCAGGACCGCGCGAAGAACATCTGGAAGGCCAAGGTCGGCAAGGGCTTCGACATCCGGCAGCTGTACGTCGACGGCGTCCAGGCCACCCGCGCCCGCACCGAACTCAACCGCGCCGACCTGACCTCCGACGCAGGCGGCTACACCTTCACCAGCAGTGCTCTGGAGTACCTCAACCGCCTGGCCGATCCAGGCCGTACCGAGATCGACGCCCTCGGCTCCTTCACCAACCGCTACTCGCCGGTGGCGGGCATCAGCCACGGCGTCATCACCATGGAACAGCCGGCCTGGAACAACAACACCTTCGGGTACGACACCATCGGAAACCCCTTCCGCAAGGGGCCGCTGTACCTCGAGAACGCGTATGAACTCCTCGACACGGCGGGGGAGTGGTACCTGAACACCCGCACCGGGACCCTGTACTACAAGCCCCTCCCCGGCCAGAAGATGTCCACCGCCGACGTGGAGATGCCGAGGCTGGAGTCGCTCCTGTCCGTCGGCGGCACGTACCAGGCCCCGGCGACCCACATCACGTTCTCCGGCCTGCAGTTCTCGCACACCAGTTGGCTGCAGCCGTCCACCGGCCAGGGATACGCCGACCAGCAGACCGGCGCATTCGTCTACGGCGACTGGGAGCGCCCGGCGGACGCGCTGAACTCCTGCCAGTACGGCTGCCGGCTCTTCGAGGCGACCCGTCCGAACTGGCATCAGATGCCGGCCGCCGTCCAGGTGTCGGCCGCCTCCCACATCAGCTTCACCGGCAACCGGTTCTCCCAACTCGGCCAGGTGGCCCTCGGCATCGGCAACGACGCCAACGCGCACGCCACGGGAGTCGGGCTCGGCGCCGACACCATCGGCGTGACCGGCAACGTCTTCACCCAGGACGCGGGCGGCGGCGTCGTGGTCGGCGGCATCCAGGCCGACGCCCACCACCCCCGCGACCCCCGGATGACCAACCGGAACATCACCGTCAGCGACAACGTCATGCACGACCTCGCGCTGGACTACCGCGACATGACAGCCGTGCTGGTCACCTACGCCACCGACGCCACCGTCTCCCACAACGAGATCTACGACATGCCCTACACCGGCATCGCGATCGGCTACGGCTGGGGCACCAACGACTCCGGCGGGAGCCAGGACTACGTCAACCGCGGGCTCTACGACTTCCAGCCCCGCTACACCACCCCCACCACCTTGAAGAACCTCAGGATCACCGGCAATTACCTGCACGACGTGATGCAGACGATGGACGACGGGGCTTGTATCTACACCCTGTCCGCCGCGCCGGGCACCCGCATCGACCGCAACTACTGCGCCGACAACAACGGCCACTACGGCATCTACCACGACGAGGGATCACGCGACTACACCGACGTCAACAACGTCTTCCGCGACACCGGTGACTGGGACCACGAGAACTCCAACGCCACCAACAACACCGGCGCGCTCACGGTGACGGACAACTGGACGACCAACGGCTCCATCAGCCTGAGCAACGGCCAGCGCGGCAACGTGGTGACCGGCACCGTCGTCGTCAGCGACGGCAACTGGCCCAGCGGTGCGAAGCGGGTCATGGAGGAGGCGGGCGTCCACCGCGGGTGACCCACCCGCCGCGAGGCGAGGCGGTACGGGCAGGACCCGTCTTGCCCGGACGTCCCCGCTCCGAGTTCGTTCCCACGGGCGGCGCTCGAAGGGTCGTTTCGTCGAGCCGGGGGTGTACCGCCGGGTGGGCGGAGCGCGGGCAGGGGCCCGGGTGATCCCGGGCCCCTGCCCGGTGTCCGGTTTCGACCCGTGTCGGTGCCCGGAGCACCACGAGCGGCGCGCTCGGCCCCCGGGGCGTGGCCGAACCTGCAGTTGAGCCGGGGCTCACCGCCGCTGCAACTCCAGGCGGTGGCCTGTCCGGGCCACGACGGACACCCCGCAGCCCCTCCGGACGCGGTGATGAAGGCTCAATCCATGCATCGCTGGGGCCTTTCCGCCGAGTCGGCCGCCGCCACGCTGTTCCTCGCGAGCGACGAGTCGTCGTTCGTCACCGGCGTCGCGCTGCCCGTGGACGGCGGCTATGTCGTTCCCTGACCGTGCTCAGGGGAGCCGACGACGTTCAGGACGAGGCGACTTGGGTGCTCGGGCCCGGTCAGGACCGCGTTACGGGCGACGACGGCCTTGTCGATGCTCTCCTGGTCGATGATTCCACCGGTGTTGGTGTTGCGGTCGAACCGCGGGAAGTTGCTGCTGGAGACGTCGAGGCGGATCCGGTGGCCCTGTTGGAAGACGTTGGCCGTCGCCGCCATGTCGATGTCGATCTCGTATGTCCGTCCGGGTTCCATGAGCTGGGGATGACGCAGAGACGTCCGGTAGCGCATGCGGAGGATTCCGTCACAGAGGAGGGCGGCCCTTCCGTCCGGGTGGACATCGATCAGTTTGGCGGTGAAGTCCGTGTCGAGGGCGTCCGAGCGGACGAACAGGGTTGCCCTGACATAGCCGATGACCCCGGTGTCCGTCGGGAGCGGCTCGGTCTGGAAGGAGACGATGTCGCTGCGGTCGTCGAGGGCGCGCTGGTCGGTGGGGCCGGTGAAGCCCCACGCGGGTGGGATCTGCGCTCCTCCGGTGGTCGGGACCGGGTCGGACGGGACGTATGTGTACTCCCATGTCCGGCCGGACGTCGGCGGGCGCGTGATCAAGGTACCGCTCCGCAGACCGCCGTCATCGCTGTCGCCGTCTTCGGCCGCGAGGAAGAACTCGACGGGCCGGGCTTCCGGCGGAGGCCAGTCCTCGAAGTCGCGCCACTCGTCGACGCCCATGACGAACAGCTTGACCCGGCTCGACGGGCCCCGGGGAGCCGCGTCGGACGGTGTCAGCCAGCGTCGGAAGTGGCGGATGTGCTCGCCGGTCAGGTCGGTCGCGAACGCGCTCGCGCGATTCCCGAAGTCGTGGTCGCTGAAGTGGCCCGCGAGCGTGGGCTCGTGGTCCCACGGACCGACGATCAGCCGGGAGCCCTCGCGCGCCTCGGCTGAACCCGCTGTGTCCCGGTACAGCTCGAAGTCGCGCAACTGCTGCCCGATGAAGAGGTCGTACCAGCCCGCCGTCATGAGCGCAGGCGGGCTCATCTGCGGTATGTCCCGGGAGAAGTCGCGCGCCTCCCAGAACTCGCCGTGGTCGGGGCGGGCGACGAACTCGTCGAACGACCCGGCGCCGGCCAGCAGCGGGTGTACGGCGATCGGAGTGTGGTCGTTCAGGGAGAGCCCGTCTCCGAGCGCGGTACTCAGAGCCATGACCCGCCTCAGATCACCGCCGCCTCGGCCAAGGGCACGCAACTCGTCGTTGAGCGACATCAGCGCGTGCCAGGTCGTGACGGCGCTCAACGACAGCGCGCCGCCCGGGTGGTACCAGAATCCCTCGTACCAGCGCATGGTGGTCTGCATCGGCGCGATCGCGGCCAGGGCGGGATGACCGCCGGCGGCGGCCGCCCACTGCGTCATCCCGAGGTAGGACGCGCCGTACATGCCGACCGTGCCGTTCGACCACGGCTGGGAGACGATCCAGTCGAGCGCGTCGTATCCGTCGCGCGCGTCGTTCACCTGAGGGGTGAACTCGCCTTCCGAACCGAACGTACCGCGAGCCTCGACCCATACGACCGCGAAGCCGGCGTCCACGAGCACGGTCGCGTGGGGGACGGCCGCGCCGTTGCCTGCCATGCCGGTCTGGGGTGACGCCGCTCCGTACGGAGTCATGACGAAGAGCGTCGGGGCGGTGCCTGTCATGGGGCGGAACACGATGGCGTCGAGTCCCGTCCCGTCGCGCATCGGGACGGTGACCGCACGCTCGTACACGAATGCGGGTGGAGCCATTGCCGAGATGTCCATTCATCCCCCTCCAACTGGGAGTTGGTGTGCCCGCGCGGTCGGCGGGTGGGTGACCGACCGCGCGGGCCACAGCTGCGAGGTGACTCTAGTCTTTAAATTTTATGACTGCTAGATTTTAGGACGCCGGACCCGGTATCCAGGAAGAAGCCGGTCTCATACCCGCAGCCATCGCCAGGAGCGCCATGGACGTCGTAACCCCCGCCGTACTTCGACGATCGCCGCGCGACGGCGCCGAGCCGTTCATGCCCCACGGCGCCGGCATTCCGTCACTCGCCGAGTACGACTATGTGCAGGAGGAGTGGATCGCGACAGGCGAGGAGGAGGGCCACTCGTATTCCACGACGGTACTGGTGCGGCGCCCCCGCGAACGTGCCCGCTTCAGTGGGACCGTGATCGTCGAGACCCTGCATCTCTTCGGGATCGCGCCGATCTGGATCTACAGCGGCACCTACCTCATGCGGTCCGGGCACGCCTGGGTGGAGGTCACCTCGCAGCGGACGGCGCTCGACATGCACGTCAAGGCGTCCGACCCGCGGCGCTACGCGTCCCTGCACATCGAAGGGCCCGACACCGGGGACCTCGACGTGAAGCTGGACCTTCATGACCGGGAGCGCTCAAGGGTGTTGTGGTCCGAGCTGGAACGCCGCAACCGGGCGTCTGGCGCGATCCTCGCCCAGGTCGGCGCCGCCGTCAAGGCGTCCCAGGGCCCCTTCGAGGACGCGGGCGTCGCCCACGTCCTGCTCGCCGGACACTCGCAGACCGGCAGCGTCGCCACCTACTACATCCGCGACGTCCATCATGTGCAACGCCTCGCCGACGGGTCCTGCGTCTACGACGGCTACTTCCCCTCGGGCTTCCCGTTCGAGCCCTTTCGCGACGTCGGCGCTCCGGTCGTGCAGGTCATCTGCGACGGCGACATCGCCCAGCCCGACTTCGCCTTCCGGCCCGGCTACGAAGGCCGCCGATACCGGCGTGAGGACAGCGACGAGCCCGGCGACCGGTTCCGGCTGTACGAACTCGCGGGGGTCCCGCACATGGGAACCCGCCACGCGCCCTACGACGACCCGTCGTTGTGGAGGACGACGCACCCGGAGGCGGACGTCGCCATCGGGCCCCGGATGAACAGCCTGCCCCACTTCGAGTTGTTCAGCATGGGCCTCCATCACCTTGTCGAGTGGGTCGCTCGCGGCACCGTGCCACCCCGGGCCGAGCGCATCGAGGTGCGCCCGGACGGCCACTTCGCCAAGGACGAGCACGGCAACACCCGAGGAGGAGTGCGCTGCGTCCAACTCGACGTTCCCCACTCCGTCTACCGGTCCACCCCGGTGAATCCGGACGGCACTCCCACGTACCTCTCGGTCGGCAGCGACGAGCCCTTCGACGCGCAGCGACTGACCAAGCTCTACCAGGACCTGGCGGGCTACACCGAGCGCTTCGACCGACGACTGGACGAACTCGTCAGCGAGGGCTGGTTCCTTGCCGAGGACGCCGAGGACATGCGGCGTGAGGCCCGGCGGATCGAGATCCCGTAAGAGAGTGAAGGTGCCTCCATTGCCTGTGGACGGCACCTTCACGGGACCGGTACGGGCTCATCCGGCCGCGCGGCCCCACTGCCTCTCGATGAACTGTTTTATCTCGCGGGCCTTTTCTCTGTCCTCCGGTGTGTTCCCCAGGAACATGCCGTGTCCGGCGGCCTCGAACACGTGGAGCTCGGCCTCGACGCCGGCCGCGCGCAGCGCCCGGTGCATCCGGACCGTGTCCGACAGCAGCAGGTCACGGGTGCCGCTGGCGAGGACGGTCGGCGGGAAACCCTTGGCGAGGTCGCCGAAGAGCGGTGAGAGGTAGGGATCGCGCAGGTCGTGGCCGTCGGCGTACAGCTGGATGGCCGGAGCGAGGCTGGCTGTCAGTACGTTGTCCAGGCCGAGGTTCGTCTGCCAGGTGTCGCCCGCCTCGGTGAGGTCGGTGGCCGGGGTGCTCAGCACCAGCGCGACCGGAAGCGGCAGTCCCTCGGCGCGGGCGCGCAGCATCAGGGCGGCGGCGAGGTTGCCTCCCGCCGAACTTCCCCCGACGACGATCTCCTCGGGGCGCCGCTCGTCCAGCAGCGCCCGGTAGGCGGTCAGGCAGTCGTCGAGTGCCGCCGGGTAGCGGTGGTCGGGCGGCATCCGGTAGTCGACCGCCCATACCCGGGCCCCGACCGACACCGAGGTCAGGGCGCCCCGGGCACGGCAGACCTCGCCCTTGCCCGAGATCCAGCCGCCGCCGTGGATGTCGAGGTAGACCCTGCGGTCGCCGGGCGCGAGTCCCTCCGGCGTGATCACATGCACCGGGAGGCCGTCCAGGTCGATCCGCGCGACCTCGCCTCCGAAAGCCGGGAGCGTGCCGCCGACCATTGCTCGTACGGCCTCGTCCGTCGCGGCGGCCAGCGCCCGCCAGCCGTCGAGGTCGTCGGGCCCGGGATAACGTGTGGCGCGCGCCGCCATCCCGCTGACGATCGCGGCCTGCGCCGCGGGGCTGACCGAGGTGGGCAGCGGGATGTCACGGGCCGGGAGTCGAACAGCCGGACGGGTGTGGTCAGTCTGCATCGGTCGTCTCCTGGGTCGTCGTCATGCGGACCGCTTCTCCAGCCCCTTGCCGCGCGCTGCGGGCGACCTCTCCCAGCCAGGCCGGACTCGGCTTCGGGTGCCGTTGGAAGGTCTGTTGGTGTTGTTGCCTTCGACCTGGGCGGGGGCGGTCGACGTGCCCCACAGGAAGTCCGGGCGCAGGCGGGTCTCGTCAGTCATCGGTTCGCCTTCTCCAGGATCTGGGTCAGGTCGTCGACGGAGACGGAAATGCCGGGGAAGTGGAGGAACTGGCGTGCCGGGATGGACGCGACCATGTGGACCAGGCCGCTGTCGGCCTCGGACCGCTGCCGCTTCTCCTCGGTCGCCCCGGCGTCGAGCGCCTGTTGCAGGAGGGGGCCCGCGACCGGGTGCGCGAGCCAGTCGCCGAGGGAGGAGTCGAGGGACAGCACGGCGGCATCGGTGTCGCCGGTCAACGTGACGCTCTGCTCGGCGACGACGAGGGAGGCGTTCTCGCCGACCTGGATCGTGTACGAACCCGGGGCGACCGCCCAGCCGCCCTGCTCGATGTCGTAGTAGGCGAACGCGCGCCGCTCCAGCGGGAGTTCGACGGTGCGGGATTCCCCGGGACGCAGTGCGACCTTGGTGAAGGCGCGCAGCTCCCGGGCAGGACGCCGGACCGGTCCCGAGGCAGTGGCGACGTAGACCTGGACGACGTGCTTTCCGGCTCGGTCACCCGTGTTGGTCACGGTGACCCGGACGGTGGCGCTGTCATCGCCCGTGACGTCGACGGACAGGTCATCGGTGCGGAACGTGGTGTAGCTCAGCCCGTGTCCGAAGGGATAGCGGACCGCGCGTCCGACCGTCTCGTAGTGGCGGTAGCCGACCATCACGCCTTCGCCGTACCGGACATGACCCGCTTCGCCGGGGAACGTGAGGTAACTGGGGGTGTCCTCCAGCCGGAGCGGGATGCTCTCGGCCAGGTGGCCGGAGGGATTGACGACGCCGAAGAGCACGTCCGCGAGGGCGCCGCCGCCCGCCTGACCGAGCACCCAGCTCGCCACGATCGCGTCGACGTCGTCGTGCCAGCCCTCCAGGGACACCACAGCGCCGGTGGACAGGACGACCACGGTACGCGGAGCGACGGCGGCGACGGCACGTACGAGTGCCGACTGGTCTGCGGGCAGGTGGAGGTGCTCCCGGTCGATGCCCTCCGTCTCACCGCGGAGCCCGACGAAGACCACGGCGGTCTCGGCTTCCGCGGCCACCCGTACGGCCTCTGTGCGCAACGCCTCGGGATCCCGCGTCCCGTCGCTGGTGAAGCCGGCCGCGTAGGTGACGAAGCCGCCGAGTTCCTGGATCGCCTCCAACGGGCTGTCGACGCGCGTGGCGTTGATCCGCGAACTGCCGTCGCCCTGGAAGGCGGGGACGGTGGCGAACTCGCCGACGACGGCGATGCGTGCGTGCCGGGCAAGCGGGAGGGCGGCGTCGTCGTTCTTCAACAGCACGACGCAGTCGGCGGCCAACTCTCGGGCCAGCGCGTGGTGTTCGGCGGGAACCACCGGCTCCGTCTCCTGGGCCGGCCTGGCGAGCCCGAGCACCCGCCGGGCGCTCGCGTCGACCACGGCCTCGTCCAGCACACCCTCGCGCACCGCCCGTACGATCGCCGCGTCGTTCGCGGGGTCCGGGCCGGGCATCTGGAGATCGAGTCCCGCGGCCAGCGCGGCCACCCGGTCGCCGACGGCGCCCCAGTCGGAGACGACGACACCCTCGAACTCCCATTCCGTGCGCAGGACTTGGGTGAGCAGCCAGTGGTTCTCAGAGGCCGGGACGCCGTTCACGCGGTTGTAGGCGGCCATGACGGCGGCCGGTCGGGCCTCCGTGACGATGCGTTCGAAGGCCGGCAGGTAGATCTCGCGCAAGGTGCGTTCGTCGACGTCCGCGCTGACGCGCATCCGGCCCGTCTCCTGGTTGTTGGCCGCGAAGTGCTTGACGGTCGCACCCACGCCCCGGGACTGCAGGGCCCGCACGAAGGCGGCTCCCAGGACACCGGAGAGGAGCGGATCCTCGGAGTAGTACTCGAAGTTGCGCCCGCACAGCGGTGACCGCTTGATGTTCACGCCCGGGCCCAGAACGACCCCGACCCCCAGCGCGACGGCCTCCCGGCCGATCGACTCACCTACCCGTCCGGCGAGTTCGCTGTCCCAGCTGGAACCGACGGCGACGGCCGGAGGGAAACAGGTGGCCGGTTCGCTCGCGTAGAAGCCCAGGTGATCGGCGTCGGCGCGCTGACGGCGGATCCCGTGCGGGCCGTCGGTCAGCGCGACCGCGGGGATTCCCGCCTCGTCGAGCGGCCGGGTGGACCAGAAGTCCCCTCCCGCGAGCAGGGACGCCTTCTCCTCCAGGGGGAGAGCGGCGAGGTCGGGCTGCTGCATGGGCGAGATCCCTTCGGCGGCACAGGCCCGTCTGAGGGGCCGGAATGTTTCCGTGTCGAAAATCTATCACTCCAAAAAATTAAGAGCTAGCCTGCGCGCCAGGAGCACAAAGGCTCCATCCGTATACGGAAGCCGGGGTGCCGGATGTCACTCAACGTCGAGTCGCAGCACAAGGAAGAGGAAGCCGGGAAGGCCGGCTTCGGCACGCGGTACGCACTGATGCTGATCGTGTTGCTCTGGGCCTCCCAGCTGACCGGTCTGGTCGGCCTGATCTCCGGGAACGCCCAGTCCGCGATCGCCATCCACTTCCACACCACCAAGATCTCCTGGTTCAACCAGATCGGGTTGCTGGGCGGCGTGTTCGCGACGCCCTTCGTGGTGAAGGCCGCCGCGATGTACGGCAAGAAGCGCGTCATGGTCGTCATCACCACGCTCGGCCTGGTCGGTGACCTGATCGCCGCCCTGGCGACGAACTACGGGACCCTGCTCGTCGGGCGAGGCGTGGCAGGCTTCTACAGCGCCTCCGTCCCGCTGGTCTACGCGCTGGCGCGGGACGTGTTCCCGCGCCGCCTGGTGGGCCCGGCCAGCGGATTCCTCGGCGGCGGTGTCGGACTGGTCGCGCTGGGCGGTCCGTTCCTGTCCGGCTGGCTCCTCGACGACCACGGCTTCCGGGCCGCGCTGTGGTTCCTGGTGGCGGGGACGGCGCTGGCCCTCGTGCTGTTGCTGGCCTTCGTCCCCGAGAGCCCGGTGCGCGAGGAACGCACCCGTATGGACTGGGCCGGCGGCCTGCTGCTGGGCGGCGGTCTCACCGCCATCGTCTACGGCATCGGCGAGGGCTCGGGCTGGGGCTGGACCAGCGGCCGCACGCTGCTCTGCGTCGGCGGCGGGATCGCCGCCGTGATCGCCTTCCTGGGGGTGGAGCGGAAGGTCGCCCACCCCATGTTCCCGATAGCCCTGCTGGGCCGTCGCCGCGTGTGGACCACCTTCCTGGCCACGGGGCTTGTCGCGGGCGCGATCTACGCCAGCGGCATCGTGACGAACCTGCTCATCCTCATGCCGCGCATTCCGGGCTTCTCCGACGGGCTGGGCTGGACCGCCACGAAGGGAGCCTGGGTCGCCGCTCCCGGCAGCATTCTGATCATCGGGGCCGCGGTGGTGAGCGGAATGCTCGCCCGTCGCTTCGACTCACGCCTGTTGCTGGGGATCGGCGGGGGGCTGGTGGCCGTCGGGATCGGTCTCAGCTCCCAGTTCCACTACCACGTCAGCCAGTTCATCGCCCTCGGTGTCTTCGGCGCGGTGGGGATGGGGATGGTGGTGTCCATGATCCCGGTCATGATCATCGAGTCGGTGGAGCCGGAGGAGCAGGCCTTGGCGAACGGCGCTCAGGGCATGGTGCAGGGTGTCGTGCAGGGGCTGCTCATGCAGGTCGCCTTCGTGATCCTGTCCAGGGACGGCACGGTGGTGAAGGGCACCGAGTTCTACGGCGACGACGGATACACGAACGGGTTCCTGCTGTTCGCCGGCGTGGTCGCGGTCGCCGCGCTGCTGGTGCTGCTGATCCCCAGGGGCAAGCGCCTCGACGAGGCGGAGGCCGGCCAGGCGGTCTGACCGACTCCTCCACCTGGGGCGCGTGTCACGCGCTCACTCGGCCGGCTCCTGCGCGGGGTCGGTCGAGGCGGCGAGCATCC
The DNA here is from genome assembly GCF_040655955.1 of Streptomyces sp. NPDC050263. Lineage (NCBI taxonomy): Bacteria > Bacillati > Actinomycetota > Actinomycetes > Kitasatosporales > Streptomycetaceae > Streptomyces > Streptomyces sp. NPDC050263. The sequence goes on from NZ_JBFAKW010000078.1 coordinate 23,356, forward strand.
GGGTGAAGGTCTCGGCGATCGCGGCGATGTTCACGGAGGGGTCGTGCATCCACTGGATCTGCAACCCGTCCAGTACGGCGAGCAGCACCCTGGCGAGGTGGTCGGCCGGCTCGTCGGCCCGGACGGCGCCGCTGTCCTGCTGTACCTGGAGGTCGTGCGTGACCTCGCCCGACAGCTTCCGGTAGCGCTCGGCGAAGTAGTCGTGCGCCGGGCTCTCGGGGTCGGTGGCCGCGGCCGAGAGGGTGACGTAGAGCTTGGCCAGTCCCGGGTGCTCGGTGGTGTGTCGGGTGGTCGACACCATGGTGTCGACCATGCCCGTCTGCGATCCGGCGGCGTCCGCGAGCTCCTTGCCCAGCACGTCCCGCCGTTGCAGCACGGCGAGCAGCAGTTCGTCACGTGTGGGGAAGTAGTACGTCAGCGCCGGCTGGGTGACCCCGACGCGGTCGGCGATGTCCTGCAGCGAGGCACGCTCTCCGTACTCGTCGACGGCCTCGTAGGCGGCCTGGAGGATCTGTTCCCGGCGCTCCGCGCTCTTGCGGTACGGGCCCCGTGGCTTTCGCTGCTTGGTCACCTGTCCGACCGTACTTCACCTTGTCCGGCGACGGCTCACGGCTTGGCCTGGGCTGTTGTGCCGTGAGCGCCGTCATCCGCGCAACGACCGGATCGGCACCCTGCGGGCAGCGTGTCGACTGCTGCCGGAGTCGGTACTCTGTCCGGCGGCCGGACCGGTCCGCGTGTCCGGTGGATCCGCCGCCTGGCTCGAACCACGGCGGATCCGTGCCGGGGGAGCGTGCGCGAACCGTACGGCGAGCACCCGCGGTCGGCCGCGCGGGCCACGGCCGCGGCCCGGCCCGCCTGGTCGGGTTCGGGCTCCCGGGCCGCCGTCCGCACCCACGACGTCGGGAACTGCGAACCGGAGGCGTGTAGAACCCGCTGACGCCGTCATGGGCCGGCGCGCCGATCCCGAACGGGGACACCTCGCGTACGACGGCCTGGATCGCAACCGGGCTCGCACAAGCCGCGGGCATCGTCACCGAGAGCCGCACCGGGGCGAGATGCCCGACGCCGGCGCGACTCCCAGGGTCGGCTCGGGTGGCTGGCGGGCCGGCTCCGGTACCGTCCTGGGCCTGCGCCGACGACCCGGGAGCGATCAAGCCGCCGAGCCGAGCGAACTGCTGTTCCGACGTGAGGTGGGGAGCAGGCGTTGGATGCCGTCGGACCTGAGACGCCGGTGGCCGTGTCACGTGTCCTTCGTTCGAGCGGGTCAGGAAGGAGAGCGGTTCTCGGTTTACGGGAGTGGGAACCGGGCCGGCCGATTCATCGAGGTCACCGAGGACGGAGTTGCGCAGATCTGGCGGGTTTCTCACGTGACCGACCCGGCTCCCGCCGGCGGGACGACATCGGTCGGCGATCTGTTCATGGATCCGTACAGTGGCGTACGTTTTATGTCGCCCGGTGGCCGGCCTGGATACCGCACTCACCCGCTACGGAGGAACACCGATGAGTCGTGGCAGCTTCAACGGCGGATGGCAGTATCGCGAGAAGTCCAATCCGTTCGCGGACATGGGCAGGGCCGCGGTCCCCTACCAGGACGTCACCCTGCCGCATGACGCGATGATCACCCGCGACCGTGATCCGCAGCTGCCGAACGGAGCCTGGGCGGCCTACTATCCCGGCGGTGTCTACGAGTACCGAAAATCCTTCGACCTCCCTGAGAGCGGGCTCGGCAAGCGTGTGATCTTCGAGTTCGAGGGTGTGTACCGCGACGCCCTGATCTACGTGAACGGCGACTACGCCGGTCAGCGACCTTCCGGATACGCCCGTTTCCTCGTGGACGTGAGCGATCTGGTCCGCGAGGGCCGCAACGAGATCCGTGTCGAGGCGCGCAATCACCAGGACGGCCGTTGGTACACCGGCGCCGGCGTGTACCGGGACGTCTGGATGCACGTCCTGGAGCCGGTGCATCTCGCGGTCGACGGAATCCGTGTCCGCACGCCCGACATCGAGCCCCGACTGGCCGTCGTGGAAGTCGAGATCACGGTGGCCAACGACTCCGCCGCCACGCGCACGGTCGAGGTCCGAACCGAGATCACCGACCCCGTCGGCCGACCCGTCGCCTCATCGTCCACGCCGGTCACCGTGCTGCCCGGTGAGCCGGCCGTCAGTCGCCTCAGGCACTACGTGGACGACCCCGCGCTGTGGAACGTCGACACGCCACATCTCCACACCGCCTCGGTCGAGTTGTACGACAACGGTCGGCTGTCGGAGTCGCGGTCGGTCCGGTTCGGCATACGACGCCTGCAGTTGAACCCGGTCTCGGGGCTGCGCATCAATGGCGAGACCGTGAAGCTGCGGGGCGCGTGCGTGCATCACGACAACGGCGTCATCGGCGCCGCCACCATCGCGCGGGCGGACGAGCGCCGAGTGGAGATCCTCAAAGAGGCAGGGTTCAACGCCCTCCGGTCCTCGCACAACCCCATGAGCACGGCCATGCTCGACGCCTGTGACCGGCTGGGGATGCTGGTGATCGACGAGGCCTTCGACATGTGGACCTCGGGCAAGACCGATTTCGGCGCGGCCCTGCACTTCGTGGAGTGGTGGGAGCGGGACCTCGAGTCGATGATCGCGAGGGGCTTCAATCACCCCAGCGTCATCCTCTACTCGATCGGCAACGAAATCCCGGAGACCGGAACTCCCCTGGGCGGGGTGTGGAGCCGCAGACTCGCCGAGAAGGTGCGCTCGCTCGACGACACGAGGTTCGTGACGAACGGCATCAACGGCATGCTGGCCGTGATGCCCGACATCGTCGAGATGATGCAGCCGAAGACCGAGCCGACGCACGCCGACCCCGCGCCGGCGGTCGGCGACGACGGCCCCGGCATCAACACTTTGATGTCGGACCTCGGAGACCTGATGAACGGCATCGGGTCCTCCGAGAACGTCACCCGCAAGACGGCCGAGTCGTTCGGCGTGCTCGACGTAGCCGGCATGAACTATCTCGACAGTCGCTACGAGACCGACCGTGAGCTGTTCCCGAACCGGATCATCCTGGGTACCGAGACCTTCCCGACGCGCATCGACCGGTACTGGGACCTGGTCGAGCGCAACACCCATGTCCTCGGCGACTTCACCTGGACGGGCTGGGACTACCTGGGCGAGGCCGGCATCGGCCGCGTCCGCTACCCGGACGACGAGCACCCCGGCGAGCCGCTGAGCGGGCCGTATCCCTGGCTGGTCGCCGGATGCGGCGACATCGACATCACAGGGTGGCGTCGCCCCGCCTCCTACTACCGGGAGATCGTGTACGGCCTGCGTGCCGCCCCGTACATCGCGGTGCAGCGACCTTCGCGCCACGGCCGGCGGGTCGAAACCGGTCCGTGGGCGTGGAGCGACAGCGTCGCGAGTTGGAGTTGGGGGGAATCCCAGGGGCGCCCTGTCGTGGTCGAGGTCTACAGCGACGCCGACGAGGTCGAGTTGCTCGTCAACGACCGGTCGATCGGCCGCAGGCCGACGGGCCCTGATCACCGGTTCCGCACTTCTTTCGACACCCTGTACGCGCCGGGGACCGTCACCGCGATCGCCTATCGCGACGGCGTCGAGACGGGCCGCTTCGGCCTTCGGTCGGCAACCGGACCGATGCTGCTCCGAGCGCTCGTCGACCGGGCGGTGATCCGGGCCGACGACTCCGACCTGGCCTACGTCGAGATCTCCCTGGTCGACGGTGAGGGGAACCGGTTCGTGGAGGAGGAGCGTGAGGTCACGGTCGCGGTGACCGGTCCAGGCGTGTTGCAGGGGATGGGCAGTGGCGACCCGGCCACCGAGGAGACCTTCGCCTCCGCCACGCGTCGCACGTACGACGGACGGGTCGTCGCGGTCGTCCGGCCGGGCGGAGCGGGAGAGATCGGCGTCACCGTCACGGCGGCCGGGTGCGCTCCGGTCGAGGTCGTCGTGGACGCGATCGAGCCGTCGTAGGGCCTGCGGTCGTCCGTCAGTCGCGGCGCTCCTGGTCCGTGAAGAGGGCTCGGTGGAGCATGGCGCGGACGCGGTCGTTCAGCTCCTCCCGGTGGACGACGTCGTTGTCCGCCATCACTCCGGCCGCCATGGGGAAGGTCAGCATCAGGTCCTCGACCTCGACGTCCCGGCGGACGACTCCGGCCGCGAGGCCGCGCTCGAAGTGGGGCCGGAACGCGGCGACGGTCCTGGTGGAGAGGTGGGTCAGCCAGGCGATGTCCGCGCCGGACAGGATGTGCGCGAGGGTCCGGTTGTCGCGCTGCATGTCGAGCACGAAGTCGAGGAGACGTACGACGGCGTCCGGGCGCTCGCCCAGTCCCGCGGCCTCCTGCTCGATGCGCGTGACGTTGTCCTCGTAGACCGTCGCCGCGAGTTCCTGTCGGGTGGCGAAGTTGCGGTAGATCGTGGTCCGGCTGACCTCGGCGGTGCGGGCGATCTCCTCGAAGGCGACGTCGGGTCCCTGTTCGGCGAACGCCTTGCGGGCGGCTGTCAGCAGCCGCTCCCGGTTGCGGGCGGCGTCTCGCCGTTTCGTGCGCTGAGCCTCTTCTGACATGCGTCGCAGACTACTGGTCATTATCCGTACACCATTGTACGTTTATGGGGAACCGTGGCATCCACTTTGAGGGAGACAGTTGATGGAAGGCCTCGACAACAAGGTCGTCGTTCTCGCCGGTGCGGGCGGGCTCGCCACCGCGACGGCGAAGTTCCTGGGCGCCGGCGGTGCCACGATCGTGGTGAGCGACGTCGTGGAGGCCTCGGCCGAGGCCACCTTGCGGGCCGCTCGGGACGCCGGGGGAGACGGTGTCGCGATGGTCGTCGACATCTCGGACGAGCAGCAGGTCAAGTACCAGATCGACCGGACGATGAAGGAGTACGGGCGGATCGACGGACTCTTCAACGTGGCCGCCAACATCCATCCCGACGAGGTCGCCAAGGACACGAACGTCGTCGACATCGACCTGGCGGCCTGGCAGCGCACGATCGACGTCAATCTGACGGGCTACCTGCTGACCCTCAAGCACACCCTGCCCCACATGATCGCGAGCGGCGGCGGATCCGTGGTGAACACCCTGTCCGGCGCGGTGTACGCCGGTATGGCGGACAAGGTCGCCTACTCGGTGACGAAGGCCGGCATCGGCGCGCTGACCCGCCATGTCGCGCGCAAGTACGGAAAGGACGGCATCCGCGCCAACGGCGTCGCCCCTGGCCTGGTGATGACGGAGGCGACGAAGCTGAACCTCCCCGAGGACTTCCGCGACATGATTCTCACGGGGACGCCCGCGCCACGCCACGGAGAGCCCCGGGACATCGGCGCCACCGTCGCGTTCCTGCTCTCCGACCTCTCGGAGTGGACGACCGGCCAGATCCTGTGCGTCGACGGCGGCACCACCATGCGCATCTAAGGGCTGTCCCGTAATCCCTGGTGGATCAGCGCGCGGCGTCAGATGCGGTGCATCGCAAGGCGGAGGCACGTCCGCATACTGGATGTATTCGGGCGTTCCGACAACGCGGCGAGGTGCCGTAGCTGTCGTCGCGCGCCCGCCAGGGATTGCGGGACAGCCCTTAGGGCCGTTCACAGCACGGGCAGGGCCACCTCGACCAGTGTCCCGCCGTCCGCCGGGCACTCGACGCGCACGGTGCCGCCGTGCAGGTCGGCGACGGCCGCGACGATCGACAGCCCCAGACCGCTGCCGCCCCGGGCCCGGCCTCTGCTCTTGTCGGCGCGGTAGAAGCGGTCGAAGACCTTGGGGACGGCGTCGGCGGGGATGCCCGGACCGTGGTCGCGGACACGCAGTACGGCGTGCTCCTCCACGGTCGACAGTTCGAGCGAGCAGCCCGCTTCGGGCGGTGTGTGCATCCGTACGTTGGCCAGCAAGTTGGCGACGACTCCGCGCAGTTGGGCCTCGTCCCCGCGTACCGTGACGTCCGGAGTCACGGTGACCGTCCACGGGCGGGTCGGTTCGACCGCGGCCGCGTCCCGGCAGGACTCGGTGACCACGCGGCTGAGATCGACGGGTTCGAGGTCGTCCGGGTCGTCCTCGTCGAAGCGGGCCAGCATGAGCAGCGATTCCACGAGGCGGGTCATCCGGTGGACCTCGGCCAGCATGCGGTCCATGGCCTCGTCGACGGCCTCGGCGTCGGGCAGGGCTCCGCGCTGGTACAGCTCGCCATAGCCACGGATCGACTGCAACGGGGTGCGCAGTTCGTGCGAGGCGTCCGCGACGAACTGGCGCAGCCGCTCCTCCGACACATCGCGGGCGGCGAGGGCGGCGTGGATCTGGTCCAGCATCCGGTTGAGGGCGCCGGAGAGCCGGCCCACCTCGGTCTTCGGGGCGACGCGAGCCTCGACCAGACGCGGGGCGAAGTCGCCGGTGGCGATGCGGTCGGCGGTCTGCGCCGCGTGCTCCAGCGGGCGCAGGGAGCGCCGTACGACGAGGACGCCCAGCACGGCCAGGACGACGTCGGCGAGCAATTGGACGGCGACGACCACCAGGACCGCCCGGCGGACCGAGGCCTCGGTCGCGGCGGTGTCGACGGCGGCCACGGCGGTCCGGCCGTCGGCGAGCCGGGCGGTGGCGAGCCGGTACTTCGCGGAACTCGCCGGGTCGTTCGCCGGTACGGTCAACGGCGTGCCCGCCGCAGGCGCCGGGTCGGGATAGCGCGGGCCCGGACCACGGGGGTGTTCGGCGCCGCCGAGGAGTGCGATGTACAGATCACCGCCGAACCGGACCCACCCGTAGCCGGTGGAGTCCCTGCCCGCGATCGTGATGCCGGCTGCGTCGGCGGTCGTCATGCCGGCGGTCGTCGTGGTCAGCCGGTGGTCGAGTTCCTTGTACAACGAGGACCGCAGTACCGAGAACGTCACGATGCTGGTGACCGTCAGCACGCCGTTGAACAGCACGATGAGCAGGATGCTGATCCGGGTGCGCAGGGGCCGGTTCCGCCACCAGCGCCGGGTCAGCACTCCGTGGCCCGGAGGCTGTAGCCGACACCTCGGTGCGTGTGGATCAGTGGCTCGCCATGGCTGTCGACCTTGCGGCGCAGATAGCTGATGTAGGTGGCCACCACGGTGTCGTCGCCGTTGAAGTCGTACGACCACACATGCTCCAGAAGCCGGGCGCGGGTGATCACCCGGCCCTGGTGCAGCATCAGATACCGCAGCAGCCGGAACTCCGTGGGGGACAGGTCGATGAGGGCGCCGGCCCTGCGCACCTCGTGGGTCGAGGTGTTGAGGGTGAGGTCGGCGACCCCGACCGTGGGGTCGCTCGGGCGGTGTGCCCGGGTGCGGCGCAGGACGGCGCCGACGCGGGCGGCGACCTCGTCCAGGCCGAACGGCTTGGTGATGTAGTCGTCGCCGCCCGCGGTGAGGCCCCGTACGAGGTCCTTGCGCGTGTCGCGGGCGGTGAGGAAGACGACGGCGACCGGGAGGCCGTCGGCGCGCAGCCGGTGCAGGACCTCGAAGCCGTCGCTGTCCGGCAGCATGATGTCGAGCAGGACCAGGTCGGGCAGGAACTCCCTTGCCAGGGACAGCGCTTCACGGCCGGTCGCCGCGGTGCGCACCTCGTATCCGATGAACCGCAGGAATCGGGTGACGGTGTCCACGATCGCCGGTTCGTCGTCGACCACCAGCAGCCGCTCCCGCACGCGCGGCTCCTTCCGGTCCGCGTCGGCGGTCGCCTCGTCGTTCATCGGTGGAGCCCTTTCCCTGCGTGCCGTACCTGGTCAAGGGTGCCCGACGGGCCAGGTGTCTTCCATGGGAGTTCCGTGTGAGAAGCGTCCCCGGCGGGGCCGAACGGGGCTCGGGACCCGGTCGGCTCATGGCGTCGCGGTCGTCGGGCCCCGCGGTCTCTCGTCCGTGCTCCGCAGGGCGAGAAGGTGACGGCCGGTCCGGCGGCCGACGCGATCCGCACGGCCACCGCCCGGATCGCGAAGACCCCCGGCGTGGAGTCCGTGACCGTCCCCTCGGCCGCGGCGGGGAGCGTCTCCCGCGACGGCCGTACCGGCATAGGCCAGGTCACCTTCACCACCGAGCAGGGCGACAAGATCGCCGCGGCTTCGGTCAGGGAGATCGAGGCGGCGGCGGAGCAGGCGCGGTCCGAGGGGCTGACCGTGGCCCTGGGAGGCCAGGCGTTCGACCCCGTGGAGTCGGCCGCCGGCGGCGCCGGTGAAGCGGCCGGCATGCTGATCACCCTGATCGTCCTGATCCTGGTGTTCCGCTCGCTGCGCGCGGCCGTCGTCCCGCTGGCCATGGCCGTGGTGGGGGTGGCACTGGGCGTCCTGTCGCTGCTGACGCTCACCAGCGTCGTCGAGATGGACAGCACCGCGCTGATGCTCGCCGTGATGCTGGGCCTGGCCGTCGGCGTGGACTACGCGCTGTTCATCGTCTCCCGGCACCAGACGCAGGTCAGGGACGGCATGGACCCGGAGGAGTCCGCGGGCCTCGCCGTCGGCACCGCGGGCTCGAGTTCAGCGGTGTCAGCCATGTTGTCGTGCCCTTCCCGTCGGTTCGTGGTGTGTCAGCGCAGGGCGCTGCCGGTGCTGATCCCGCCGTCCACGTCGAGGACCACGCCCGTCACGTACCGGGCCGCCTCCGAGCACAGGTAGGCGGCGGCCTCGGCGATGTCCGTGGGGTCGCCGATGTGCCCCATGGGCACCCGGGCGGCGAGTTTGGCGCGGGCTGCGTCGTTCATCGAGGCCAGCATCGGTGTGCTGATGAGGCCGGGTGCGATGGCGTTCGACGTGATGCCGTGCGGGGCGCCTTCGAGGGCGATGGTGCGGGCCATGCCCACCACGCCGGCCTTCGCCGCCGCGTAGTTGACCTGCCCGAAGTTGCCGCGCCAGGACATGGAGGAGAAGGACAGGATCCGGCCGTAGTTCTGCCGTTTCATGTGCGGGAACACGGCCCGGCAGCAGTGGAACATGCCGCGCAGGCTGACGTCGACGACGGCGTCCCACTCGTCGTCGGTCATCCGCTCCAGGCGGTTGTCCCGGATCACGCCGGCGTTGTTCACCAGTACGTCCGCCCGGCCGAAGGCGTCCACGGTGCGGGCCACCCACTCGTCGACCTGTCGGGGGTCGGCCACGTTCACGACCGATGTGCTCGCGTCGCCGCCGCACTCCTCGGCCGTCTCCTTCACCGAGGTCTCGTTGAGGTCGCACAACGCCAGCCGGGCGCCCTCCGCGGCGAATCGGAGGGCCATGGCACGGCCCAGGCCCTGCCCGGCTCCGGTGATCAGGACGACACGTTCTGTATAACGCTGCACGGTGCTACCTCACGGCTCGCTGGTCGAAGAAACGGGTGAGCTTGGCGGCGATGTCCTGCTCGTGCCAGTGCTCGGCGAACACGTCGAGCTCCTGCAGCAGGTCCTCCGCCACACTCGGATCGGCGAGCAGTTGCTTCATCCACGCCTGGCCGGGCGGCAGTCCGGTGAAGGACCGCGCCACGGCGGTGACGGTGGCTTCGAACTCCTCGGCCTCGGCGACGGCTTGGACGAAGCCGCTGGGCACGAAGTGTTCGGCGGGCAGCAGTTCACCGGTGAGCATCAGGCGGCGGGCCAGCGGATCGCCCACCTTGCGGGGCAGTCTTACGCTCGAGCCGGCCCCGGGCAGCAGGCCGTTGCGGATGTGTCCGTCGCCGATGACCGTGCCCGCCCGGGCCACGACCGCGTCGCAGGCGAGCGCCAGCTCCAGCCCCCCGGCGACGACATGGCCGTGCACGGCGGCGATGACGGGCTTGGGCGCCATTTCCAGCCGGGTGAAGCACTCGGAGACGGCGCCGAGGAACGCCAGGGGATCGCCGCCCGTGCGGGCCAGTTCCAGCAGGTGGCGCAGATCGGCTCCGGCGCAGAAGCTCGGCCCGTTCCCGGAGATCACCACCGCCTCGGTGTCCGGGTCCTGCATCGCGGCCGAGACGGCGGCGTCCAGGGCCCGGATCAGCTCCGGGTTGATCGAGTTCCGGCTCTCGGGCCGGTTGAGCCGGATCCGGCGGACGGCCCCGGTCTGCTCGGTGAGCACTGCGGTGGTCACGGGCGGGCCTTCGGGTCGGTCCGGCGCCCCTGGCGCAGGACGAAGCGCTGGATCTTTCCGCTGGGCGTCTTCGGCAGCAGGTCGGTGAAGTGCACCGTGCGGGGGTAGGCGTGGGCGGCGAAGCGCTTCTTCACGAGCTGCTGGAGCTCGGTGGCCAGCGCGTCGGAGGCTTCCACGCCGTCCTGGAGGACGACGAAGGCCTCCAGCACCTCGCCGCGGACTTCGTCGGGTGCGGCGACGACCGCGCACTCGACCACGGCGGGGTGGGTGACCAGGACGGACTCGACCTCGAACGGGCCGATGCGGTAACCGGCCATGATGATCACGTCGTCGTCCCGTGACGAGAAGTGGAAGTAGCCCTCGTCGTCCACCCGCCCGACGTCGCCGGTGTAGTACCAGCGGCCGTCTTCGCTGAACTTCTCCGCGCTCTTCGCCGGATCGCCCTCGTACCCCCGGAACCAGGCCAGCGGACTCGCCTTGAGGTCGGCGGCGATGCGGCCGACGGTGCCCGCGGGGGCGATCTCGTCGCGGTCCTCGTGGAGGACGTGCAGGCTCCACCCGGGCATCGGATGCCCCATCGACCCGGGCCGCACCGGGTGCCGTAGCGCCGGGAGCTGGTGGTTGTTGATCAGCATGCCCGCCTCGGTCTGCCCGTAGTGGTCGTGCACCTGGATGCCGAACGCCTGCTCGGCCCAGGCGTTGACCTCCGGGGTCAGCGGTTCGCCCGCACTGGACGCGTGCCGCAGCGCGAGACCGTCGGGCACCGGGACGCCGGAGGCGCGCAGCGACCGGTAGACGGTGGGCGCGGCGGCGAAGTTGGTGACCTTGAGGTCGTCCATCACCCGCCAGGTCAGCTCGGCGGAGAACCCGGAGTGCAGCATGACGCTGGGGACCCCCAGGCTCAGCGAGGCGATCACGCCGAAGTAGAGCCCGTAGGCCCAGCCGGGGTCGGCGGCGTTCCAGAAGACGTCGTCCTTCGTGACGCCGCAGCCGTACTCGGCGTAGAGGCGGAAGCCGGCGATCGCCGCGGCGGGCACGACGACGCCCTTGGGGCGGCCCGTCGTACCGGACGTGAAGATGTGCACGAGCGGCGCGTCCCCGCCCAGGGCGGCGGCGGGCAGGCCGGGCGTGTGCGCGTCGAGCAGCTCGGCGAAGCGGAGATCGCCGGGCCGGCCGGCGCCGCCGCTGACGACGATCCGCCACGTCGCGTCCGCGGGGATGTCCTCGCCCGGTTCGAGCTTCGCCCGCTGCGTCTCGTCGCAGATGACGACCTTGGCGTCACTGGCCAGCAGCCGCAGGGCGATCGCCGGGGGCGCGAAGGCGGTGAACAGCGGCACCGTCACCGCGCCGAGCCGCCAGGTCGCCAGCAGCGCGACGAGGTAGTCGACGCTCTTGCCCATCAGCGTCGCGACCCGGTCGCCCGGCCCGACGCCGAGATCGGCCAGGGCGGCGGCGAAGCGCTCGGACTCGGTCTTGAGCCGCCCGTACGTGAGCACGGTGGCCGACAGGTCCGGCTCGACGACCGTGTAGGCGACGGCGTCGGACGGATGCCCGTCGCAGAGCAGGTGGGCGACGCTCGCGTGCGGGTCGCTGCACAGGGCGATCAGCTCGTGGACCCGGTCGAGCGGGTCCACGGCGGAGTGGGGATCGGAGAGGTCCATCGCTTGCCTCATAACGGAACGACGAAGGCGACCTTCGGTGCGGGTGTGACGGGTGGGTACGATTTCGCGTACTTTAGTACTCTATGAAGTATTCATCAAGAGAGTGTGAAGGATGGATGTCGTGGTAAACGCGTAAATAGCGTGATCGTTGGTGAGGTCTGTGGCTCCCCGCCGGTCAGCGAGGCGTCTTGGAGACCGCTCCGAGGACGAGGTCGCTCAGCTCGATGAAGGCGTCCCCGGAGGACAGCCCCGTCGAATCGAGCAGCTCACGGCTGTGGATGCCGTCGATCAGCAGCCCCACGGCCTGGCTGACGAACTCGGCGTGCACCGCGCGGAAGTCGCCCGACTCCACTCCCACGTGGATCATCCCGCGGACCCTGCTCGTCGCCGCGAGCGAGTTGATCGTGTAGATCTCCCGGGCCGTGTCGCTGTCGAGCATGTCTGCGTAGCAGGCCGCAGACATGCGGCGCATCTGATTGCCCACCGCCGCCAGATAGACGGCGATCCGCCGGGCCGGGTCCGCGACCGCGGCGACCTCTTTCTCCACCTGCTCGGCGGCGTCGTGGAAGAAGCTCTTGAGAGCGGTCGCCACGAGGTGGTGGCGGTTGGAGGAGAGCGCGTACAGCGTGGACTTCGAGCACTGCAGCCGGGCGGCGAGCGTGTCGACGGTCAGCCCGGCGAAGCCCTCCGCCAGGACGATCGTCTGCAGCCGCCCCAGCAGCTCGTCCCGGCGGTCGTCGTCGAGGCGCTTGCGCCCGGCGCCGGCCGCGCGCCGGCCGGTCCGCGAACCGGGCTGTGCGGCGGCGCCGCTCCCCACCGGGGACGAACTGTTCGGGTACGAAATCATGCCTCATCGCACTGTGAGGGCCCCGGGCCGTCGGCTTCGCGGGACGATTCAGAGGCGTTCGAAGGCTTGCGCCCGCCGAGCGGCAGCCACCGCTGCCGCAGCGCGTGGGCGGCCGCCTTGGGGTGGCGTTCCCGGGTGAAGACGCCCTTCTTGTTGCCGCCGACCCGGTGGATGCCGTTCGACGTCTGGAAGTCGGCGAAGTTCCAGACGTGTTCGCCGATGAAGGCGTCGACGCGGTCGAAGGCGCGGTGGTTCGCCTCCAGGTAGGCGAGCTGGTACTCCTCCGTCCACGGCATGTCCCACACGGAGTGCAGCCCCGGCAGGGTGTCCGCCCCGTACTCGCTCATCATGATCGGCTTGCCGAACTTCTCGGCCCAGCCGCGCAGATCGCCCTCCAGGTACGTCTCCGCGGTGGCCAGGTCGCCGGTGGCGATGTACCAGCCGTAGTAGCGGTTGATGCACAGGACGTCGAAGAGGTCGGCGATGCGGTCGTTCTCGTGCGTCGCGAACATCACCGCCGCGTAGGTCACCGGACGGGTGGGGTCGAGCTTGCGGGTCAGCTCGACGAGGGGCTCGAAGTATTCGCGCGCGCCTTCCTCGTTGGAGGACGGCTCGTTGGCGATGCACCACATCACGACGCTGGGGTGGTTCTTGTCGCGGGCGATCAGCTCCTGGATCGCCTGGGCGTGCGCTGCGCGGGTGTCGTCGTTGAACGTGTCGTCGGAGAAGGTGGGCCGGGGAGGGGTGCCCATGAGCCCGGCCTCCACGGCAAGGTTGAGGCCGACGGCCGCGGTCTCGTCGATGACGACGATGCCGTGCCGGTCGGCGAACTCCATGACCTCCTCGGCGTACGGATAGTGCGAGGTACGGAAGGAGTTGGCGCCTATCCATTCCATCAGCTGGAAGTCGTGCACGAGATAGGCGTCGTCGTGGCCCTTGCCGCGCACGGGGGAGTCCTCGTGCTTGCCGAAGCCGGTGAAGTAGAACGGCTCCCCGTTGATGAGGAACCGGGTGCCGCGCACCTCTACCGTGCGCACCCCGAACGGTTCGGCGAAGGTGTCCACGACCTCGCCGTCGCCGTCCAGGACGTCCACGACGAGGTCGTAGAGGTATGCCGCGCCCGGCCGCCACAGCGTCACGTCGTCGATCCGCAGGGTGCCGTTCGTTCCCTCCCCGGCGGCGACCTCGATGCCGTCGGCGTCGAGCGCGCGCACCCGGACCGTGGCGGGCGCGTTCGTCTCGACCGCGTAGTCGACGGTGCCGGTCGTGCCGTCGAGGTCGGTCACGACGGTGATGTCCTGGACGTGGACTGTCGGCTTGCTGTACAGCCACACCGAGCGGGCGAGCCCCGCGTAGTTGTAGAAGTCGTGCAGGTACGTCTGCTTGCGCCGGCCGTCGTGGGAGACGGTGATCGTGCCCGGCGGCATCGTGACGCTGGTCAGCTCGTTGTTGACGCCGATGGTGAGCCTGAACTCCCCGCCGGACCGCACGTGTGCGGTGATGTCCGCCTCGAAGGGCGTGTAGCCGCCCACGTGCTGGGCGACCAGCACGTCGTCGACGTACACCTTCCCCTCGTGCGTGGCCGCGTCCACCCGCAGCACGACCCGCTCGCCCGCCCAGCCGCGCGGTACCCGAACCTGGCGCTGGTACCAGACCCAGCCGACGTGGTCGCGGATCGCGCTGTCGGTGAACAGGTCGTTGTAGCTGGCCGGTACGGGTGCCTCCAGCCGGGTGTCGAGCGGGCCGGTCCAGGGCTCGGAACCGACGGCCGGGGAGACACCTCGGTCTACGGCGAACCGCCAGATCCCGTCGAGGTTCACCAGCTCGCGGGTGGCGGTGGGGCGGGGCTTGAGCATCGAGGGTTCTCCTACGCGGTGTTGTGGTGGGGGCCCGGCGGACGTGCGTGTCAGCGCGCCGTCAGTCGGTCTGGGAGAGCGTCAGACGCCACTCCCACGCGTACTCGCTGCCGGCGAGCCGGTGGCGCGGGTGGGTGTCCGGGCCGAGGACCGCCGTGCCGAGGCCGCGGTGGGCGATGTCGAGGTGCACCACGGTCTTGCCGCTCGGCTGCAGCTCCCACCAGTGCTCGGCCGCCTCGATCTCGCTCACCTCGTACCGGCCCACGTTCATGTGGAGCGCGGTCGGGTGGGTGGTGCTGACCGTGCCGGCGGGGCCGGTCAGGGTCAGTGCGGTGACCCCGCCTCGGGTGCCGTTCTCCTGGGGGAGGATGTAGGGCACGGCCAGGTCGTCGATGGGGCTCTCCCAGGCGCCGAGCAGGGCAGAGGCCCGCCGGTCGGGGTAGTTCTCCCACGGGCCGAGACCGACCCAGCCCGCATCCTCGAAACCGTCGACGAGCTCGAACTCCACGCCGACGCGCAGCCCGTCGCCGGTGCCCTCCGGAAGGGACACCTGCTCGGCGAGGACCCAGTCGCCGTCGCCGAGCGCGGTGATCGTCCGCCGGTGCACGACCTCGTCGCCGAAGGCGGCCTCGTAGCGGGTGGTGACGAGGGCCCCGTCGCCGGTCTCCTTGACCTCGACGTCGGCAGGCGTGAGCTGGAAGAAGCCGGTGCGGACGAACCGGTTGTCGAGGGAGAACGACTTGTCGTGGCAGGTCAGTGCCCGCCACAGGCTGAGCCGAGGGGAGCGGCGAAGGAGGGGGTGGTTCAGGTTGCCCTTGGTGTCGACGGGCAGCACGGGCCTGCGCGCCGGGGCGGCGGGAAGCCGTACGGGCGCCTGGGGGAAGGTGACCTGCTCGGCCGCGATCTCGGTGCCGGCCGGGGCCCACAGGGCGGTTTCACGGGTGCGGACGGTCAGGGTGAGCGCGAGCGGCCCGCTCTTGACCAGTTCCCGTACCGAGGCGGGGATCTCGATCGTGCCCTCGGCGCCCGCGGCCACCTCCGGGGTCGGGACGGCGACGGCGCCGACCGGACCGGCCGGGGTCTCGACACGCAGCTCCAGCGTGTAGGCGCCGAGGTCCGCGAACGACTGGCGGTTGCGGATCCGGAGCGTTCCGGCCCGCGCTTCCTCGGCGTCGGAGACGACGCGGACCGGGCTGAAGAGGCCGCGCGCCTCGAACATGGCCGGCTTCGGGGTGAGGTCGGGGAACACCACGCCGTAGGCGAGCATCGGCCCGTTGTGGGTCTCGTCGCCGAAGTCGCCGCCGTAGCGGTACCTCCCGTCGCCGTCCGGGTCGAGGGAGTGGTCCGTGAAGTGCCAGATGAAGCCGCCCTGGAGTCCGGGCAGCGACTCGAAGAGCTCCCAGTAGTCGGAGAGCCCGCCGGTGCCGTTGCCCATGGAGAACGCGTACTCGCAGGTGATCAGCGGGCGGTCGGCGCGCGGGTCGGCGGAGTAGCCGGTGAGGCTGGCGAGGGCCGGGTACATCGGGCACAGGAGGTCGGTCGCGGCGTGCCCGACGTGCCAGTCGGCGGAGATCGCGCCCTCGTAGTGCAGGGGCCGGGTGGGGTCGAAGCTCCGGATCCAGCCGGCGGCGGCGTCGTGGGCCGCGCCGTAGCCGGTCTCGTTGCCCAGCGACCAGGAGATCACCGACGGGTGGTTGCGGTCGCGCAGCACCATCCGGGAGACGCGCTCGACGATCTCGGACAGGTAGGCGGGGTCGTCGGCGATAGTCGAGGCGAAGGCGTGCCCTTCGACGTCCGCCTCGTCGACCACGTAGAACCCGATCTCGTCGCACAGGTCCAGGAACTGCGGGTCGTTGGGGTAGTGGGAGGTGCGGATCGCGTTCACGTTGAACCGCTTGAGCAGGGACAGCTCCGCCAGCTGCCGTTCGCGGGACATGACACGCCCGGTGCGCGGGTCGACGTCGTGGCGCGCGACGCCCTGGATGAGGATCCGCTCGCCGTTGACGAGGAGGTCGCGGCCCTCGACACGCACCCGGCGGAAGCCGATCCGGACCCGGGCCTCGTCGGCGACCTTCCCGTCCGGTGACACGAGCTGGACCACGAGGTCCTCAAGGTGCGGGGTCTCCGCCGACCAGGGCGTGACGGGGAGGTCGGAGAGGGAGAAGGCCACGCAGCCGGCGGGCGCCGCCGGGGCCGGGAGCTGGGTCATGGTCGCCGGGATCGCGCGGAACTCCGGCGGGACGGGCGCGCCCGCCGCGTTGATGCTGAGCAGGTCCATGAAGTCGGGGGGCAGCAGGGGCTCGGGGCGCACCGACCGGTCCAGGGACGGCTTGGGGAGGGTGCGGGTGACGAGGCGGGCGGAGACGGGCAGCCTGATCGACCGGTTCAGCACGTCGATCCGCACCGACCAGCCGCCGGTGTCGTAGAGGTGGTCCAGGCCCGACGTGGACACGTCCACCTTGAGGTCGCCTCGCCCGGTCTCCGGGTCGTAGTCGGCGACGGCGGACACGTCGGCCAGCGCGATGTCCGGCACCGTGTAGAGGTAGACCGAGCGGGTCAGGCCCGACTGCCACCACTGGTCCTGGTCCTCCAGGTAGGTGGCGGCGGACCACTTGGCGACCCGGAGGTCGATCCGGTTCGTGCCGGGCACGACGGCGTCGGTGATGTCGAACTCGGCCGCCAGGTGCGAGTCCGAACTGTTGCCCACCGGACGGTCGTTGACGATCACGCGCAACAGGCCTTCGGCGGCTCCGACGTGCAGGACCGTCCGGCGTCCGGGAACGGGCGCCAGCTGGATGACCCGGCGGTAGACGCCCGTCGGATTGTCCGCGGGAACCTGCGGGGGCACCTCGTCGAACGGCATCGGCACGTTCGTGTAGTGCGGCACGTCACCGTCCGCGAGGTCCGGCTGCATCGTCCACAGGCTCGGGACCTGGATCTTCTTCCAGGTCAGGCCGAGTGGCGCGGTGGGCGTCGGCAGCAGCTGGAAGTCCCAGGCGCCGTCGAGCTCCACCTCGGGGGTGCGGCGCAGGGCGCGCATCGGCAGCCGGCCCACGGAGTGCAGCCCGGAGGCGTCCCAAGGACCCATCGTGTTCTCCGTCGTCGTCATGCCGATCCCTCCAGTCCCTTGCCGCCGCTGCGGGCGACCTCTCCCAGCCAGCCGAGGCTCGGCTTCGGGTGCCGCTCGAACGTCTCGCGGTCGACCGCGATCAGTCCGAACGTGGGCTCCCAGTGGCCCCATTCGTAGTTGTCCAGGGCGGTCCAGTGCAGGTAGCCCCGTACGTCGATGCCGTCGTCGACCGCGTCGAAGAGGTGCCGCAGGGCCTCCGAGGTGTAGGCGATGCGCCGGGTGTCGTCATCGGTGGCGATGCCGTTCTCGGTGACCAGGACGGGCACTCCGCCCGTCGTCTCCCAGGCGTGCCGGACGGCGATGCCGATCGCGTCGGGCCGGTACGCGTTCCCGGTCAGCGTGGTGTCGGGACCCTGGGGGTGGGGGACGATGCCGTTCGCGTCGACTGCCTGGCTGGAGTAGGACTGCACGCCGATGAAGTCGTCGCCGCGGGCCGCTTCGAGGTACAGGTCCTCACGGACGTACCGGATCTCGCGCAGCTTCTCCTCGTTGCCCGGGGTCGGGGTCAGGGCCTGGCTGGCCACCGTCCAGCCGGACTTGGCGTCAGTGCGCTCCTTGAGGATCTCGCGGGCGGCCTGGTGCGCCTCGGCCAGCCGGCGCCCGATCTTCGGGTCGGGGGAGGGAAGCACCGGGCGCGCGGCCCCCTCGACCGTGGGGCTCAGCCACTTCGCCGCGTCCTCCTCGGACCGCGCCTCCATCGCCTGGCTCATCGTCGCCATCAGGGCCAGCATGTTCGGCTCGTTGATGGTGCAGACCCACTCGACGCCGTCGAGGATCCGGGTGGCGGTCTCCACGTAGGACCGGAAGCGGTCGATGGCGCGGTCGCCCATCCAGCCGCCGTCCTCGGCGAACCAGCGGGGGTGGGTGAAGTGGTGCAGGGTGACGACCGGGGTGAGGCCGAGGCCCACGGCGGTGTCGATCATCCGCCGGTAGTGGGCCAGTTCGGCGCGGGACACATGACCCTCGTACGGCTCGATGCGCGCCCACTCGATCCCGAAGCGGTAGGAGTTCAGACCCGCGTCGGCCAGCAGCCGCATGTCCTCGGCGTACCGGTGGTAGCTGTCGACCGCGTCACCGCTGCGCGCCATGCCGGGCATGTGCGGCTCGTTCGCCCACCAGTCGCTGTTGACGTTGTTGCCTTCGATCTGGTGCGGGGCGGTCGACGCCCCCCAGAGGAAGCCGGGAATCAGTTCAGTCACCGTCGAGATCCTTGCTGGAGACCGGAGAAGAGGCCGCGGCTCGGTCGATGGGGACCGGCGGCGATGGTTCTACGCTAGCATGAAATTCGAATCGCGATACTATTTTCGCGGTCGCCCTCTTCGCGGTGGCCGACAATGAGGCCGCCGGACCGGTCCGGCATCCAGCAGCACCGGGAGAGAGCGCATGAACGCAAGCAGCGGCCGTGGGCCGTACGCGAAATCGGCGGAGGTGCGCCGACGGATCCTCGAAGCCTGTGTGGACGCCTTCGGTGAGACCGGCTTCTACGGCGCCACGATGAAGGACGTCGCCAAGCGCGCCGGCATCAGCCACACCGGGCTGCTGCACCACTTCGCGCGCAAGGAGGACCTGCTCATCGCCGTGCTGGAGCTGCGCGACGAACGCAGCGCCCGGTTCCTGAGGTCGGCCGACGCGATCGACCCGGTGACGCACCCCGTCGAGGCCCTGAGGGGCATGCTGGCCATCATCGTGGACAGCGAACTGCAGCCGGGAATCATGGAACTGCATTGCGTCCTCTCCGGCGAGGCGACCTCTCCCGGCCACCCCGCGCACACCTACTTCGCGGAGCGCTACCACAGCGTCCGCCGCTTCTACACCGACGCGTACACCGCGCTCGCGGAACGCGGCGAACTGCGCTCGGCGGCGGACCCGGAGACCCTCGCCGCGATGACGCTCGCCCTCATCAACGGCCTCCAGGCCCAGTGGCTCTTCGACCGGGACTCGGTGAAGATGGAGTCCGCCATCCACGCCTTCCTGCTGTCCGCCGTCCCGGGACTGGCCCGATGAGCCTCTCCATCGGCGTACTCGGCGCCGCCCGCATCGTGCAGTCGGCGCTCCTGGAG
This sequence comes from Streptomyces sp. NPDC050263, assembly GCF_040655955.1. Classification (NCBI taxonomy): domain Bacteria; kingdom Bacillati; phylum Actinomycetota; class Actinomycetes; order Kitasatosporales; family Streptomycetaceae; genus Streptomyces; species Streptomyces sp. NPDC050263. The sequence goes on from NZ_JBFAKW010000078.1 coordinate 42,948, forward strand.
CCCGCCGCGACCCTCGACGGCGTCGAGGTCACCGCCGTCGCCGCCCGCGACCCGCAGCGGGCCGTCGCGTTCGCGGCCGAACACGGCATCCCGAGAACGCTCCCCACCTACGACGCCATCGTCGACGACCCCGCCGTCGACGCCGTGTACGTCCCCACGCCCGCCGCCCTGCACGGACACTGGACACGCCGCGCCGTCGAGGCCGGCAAACACGTGCTGTGCGAGAAGCCGTTCACGGCGAACGCCGAGGAGGCCGAGGCGATCGCGGAGCTCGCCGAGTCGAGCGGGCTCGTCGTGATGGAGGCGTTCCACTCCCGGTACCACCCGATGTGGGCCCGGATGACCGAGATCGTCGACTCCGGAGTACTCGGCGAACTCGGCACGGCCCGCGCGGAGTTCACCGTGCCGCACGCCGACACCGGCGACATCCGGTGGCAGCGGGACCTCGGCGGCGGCGCCCTGATGGACCTCGGCTGCTATCCGGTACGGCTGCTGCGCCACCTGTTCGGCGAGCCGGAGGTGACCGGGGCGCGGATCCGTGACGTGGACGGCGTCGATGCCTCGACGACAGCCCGACTCGCCTTCGCGGGCGGGCTGTCCGGCGAGGTCGTCGCGAGCATGGACGGGCCCGGAAGTCACGCCGCCGAGCTCCGCGTCACCGGTTCGGCGGGGACTCTGCACGTGCGCATGCCCTACCACCCCTACCTGTACGGGGAGTTGACGCTCACGACGGACTCGGGCGTCGTCGTGGAACAGGGCGACCCGCGGACGACCTACTCGTTCCAGCTGGAGGCGTTCCGCGACGCCGTGACCGACGGGGCGCCGAATCTGACGGACGCGCGGGAAGCGACGGCGACGATGAGGGTCATCGACGCGGTCTACCGGGCCGGCGGCCTGCCACCGCGCACCCCCGCCGCCCCCTGAAAGAGGCACCGCGACCGGACCGGCCGCCCGCGAAGGCGAGTCGGGC